>CASBQJ010000517.1 GCA_949127705.1 Synechococcales cyanobacterium PMM_0085 | reverse complement strand
CGGCGACTACGGCTTTGGAAGGCACACAGGGCTTGGTGAAACTCGCTGCGATCAAAATCTGGCCAGAGCGCATCGGTAATGTAAAGCTCAGCGTAGGCCATTTGCCAAAGCAAAAAGTTGCTGACTCGCATCTCGCCACTAGTGCGAATCAGCAAATCTGGGTCGCAGGTACCAGCGGTGTAAAGATGCTGCGCAAATAATGCTTCGTCGATATCGTTTGGTTGGAGCAAACCCTGCTGAACTTGGGTGGCGATCGCCCGACAGGCTTGGACAATTTCTTGTCGCCCGCCATAGTTGGTGGCAACTGTGAATTGAATGCCGGGATTATTGCGCGTCTCCTCCATCGATCGCCCAATCTCAGCTTGCAGTGAGTGGGGCAACGCTTGCAGATTGCCCACAAACTGAATCCGCACCCCCTCGGCCACCATTTCTCGTAACTCTTGACGCAGTACTCGCTCAAACAGCGTCATTAAAAACTCCACTTCTTCGAGTGGACGGCCCCAATTCTCGGTCGAAAATGCGTAGGCGGTTAAGGCTCGAATCCCCCAATCTCTACAGCATCTCAACAGTTCTTTCAGGGTATCGACCCCTCGCCGATGCCCAATTAATCGAGGCAGACCCCGCTGCTGCGCCCAGCGACCGTTGCCATCCATGATTACGGCAACATGTTGGGGCAGTCGTTCCTGCTGCAAATCAGCCGGTAAGTCCCTAAGAACGGTTGGCTTTGCTGTCATTTTTTCTCCGAGAAGCCGATTTTGAGATTCGAAACGGGCGCAAAAACAAGGTTTTAATTCGATCTTTAAGTTGACGACCCAGGCTGCGTAACTGCGGAGCCACGGGTTCACGCTCTACCGACTGAGAAAATCGGGCAATGAGCAGTTCTCTCAGTTTACTGCTGGTCAGAGGACGATTTAGTGTCCCCCGTTCGGCCAAAGAAATTGATCCCGTTTCTTCGGATACAACAACGCAAATACAATTTTCGACTCGTTCTGTAATTCCCATTGCCGCCCGATGGCGAGTGCCCAGTTGGCGAGAGGCGTTGCGCTCTGACAACGGCAAAATCACACCAGCTGCCAAAATCCGAGAGCCACGAATCAGGACAGCCCCATCATGGAGTAGCGTTGATGTTTGAAAAATAGTTTGCAGTAACTCTTTAGATACCTCAGCATTTAACCGCACGCCAGGGACGGAAAAATCACGTTCATCAATTGGGCGACTGGTTTCTAAGATCAACAACGCTCCTGTTCGGTTTTGAGATAGCTCTTTCACCGCGTCCACAATGTCATCAATGACGTTATCGGGTTTGGGCACTGCTTCGTTGGCGGGCAAGAACAGCTGACGAATTTCACCTCGGCCTAGCTGTTCCAACAAGCGACGAAATTCAGCCTGCAAAATAAAGGCCATCGCCACGGCCGAACCAATCACCAGCTTTTCTAACACAAAGCTCAAGAGTTTGAGATGCACCGCGTTACTAAAAGCCGATGCCAACATCAGCACAATCAGTCCCCGAACCATCCAGAGAGTCCGGCGATCGCCAATAATGACCAACACCATATAGGTCAATGCCAGTACCAGCAGTACATCGACCGCAGGAAGCAGCAAGGACTGAGTCCAGCCAGGGTGTGTCAGCCATTGCTTGATCAAAGATCCCATCGGATTGATGTTAAAGCGAGTCTTTCAGCCCAGATTTCACGAAATCTTAGTCACACACCTGGCGAGCTTCACAAATTAAATACAAGAGAGGTGGCCACAATCAACTGTCTCAGCATCCACTGGTTCAGTATTGCTTTTAAACGAGGCCAAAGCGCTTGATTCAAAATTTTTCGTATTGTCAACGCCTACATTACGCGAAAGCTGCCGATCCGTCACCCCTCTGCAGAAAACAACGCGCTTCATTACTTGCTGTCAACGGTGCTCTAGCGGAGTAAAATCCCTGCATTCATGCTTTTTGAAGACGTGAATTGGTTCCCAGCGTCGCTGGGAACCAATTCATGCGGGCGGTTTAGTCAACCTTTCTGGCAAACAATCGTGCCGAATGAGGTCTTGGTAAACTTCGCGCTGCAATATTAGGTTAGCCTCCCCATCGTTGACGATCACCGCTGCCGGACGAGGCAGTCGATTGTAGTTTGACGCCATGCTGTAATTGTAGGCTCCCGTTCCCATCACGACGAGAATGTCTCCTGGCTCAGTCGTTGGCAGCATGGCCTGTTTAATGACAATATCGCCTGATTCACAGTGTTTTCCGGCGATCGCCACCGATTCTGTCAGGGGTTCTGACATCCGACTGGCCACCACTGCCCGGTATACCGATTGATAGGTAATCGGTCTGGGGTTGTCAGACATGCCGCCATCTACCGTGACGTAGGTGCGAATACCGGGCACCGTCTTTTGGCTACCCATGGTGTATGCCGTTACACAAGCAGACCCAATTAAAGACCGTCCCGGCTCCGAGATCAGGCGAGGTAAGGGCACCTGCTCACGGGCACAGGCATTCACGATCCCCTCACAAATCACCTGTACCCACTGATCAATGCTAGGGGGATCATCGGCTTCGGTATAGCAAATACCTAGCCCGCCGCCAATATCCAACTCTTGCACCGGAATGCCATACTGTGCCGCTTTCCGCAGCCACTGCACCATGACTCCCGTTAAATCTTGATGAGCCTGGAGTTCAAAAATTTGAGAACCAATGTGAGCATGTAGCCCCACACAATTCAGGGACGGATGCTGAATAATAAAGGCAAAAACGGCGTCAAGCTGGTCGGGATCAAACCCAAATTTGCTGTCTAAGTGCCCTGTACGAATGTATTCATGGGTATGGCACTCAATCCCTGGCGTCAACCGCAGCAAAATCCGAATTGTCGCTGGATTCGGAGCAGGGCTATCGGCCGTAAGTTCTACTGCCGCAAGTTCTACTAACGTATGCAGCTCTAACCAGTTATCTACGACGATGGTGCAACCCGTTGAGATAGCTAAAGTCAGTTCGTCTACCGACTTGTTGTTCCCGTGTAAATATAGGGCTTGCGCCGGTACCCCAGCTTGAACGGCAGTATATAGTTCGCCCCCCGACACCACGTCCACGCCTAAACCTTCGCTGGCTACTATGGCACAAACGGCTAAGCAGTTCCAGGCTTTAGACGCGTACAGCACCAGCGAGTCGCCCGGATAGTAGTGCCGAAAGGCGTCTCGATACTGGCGGCAGGCTGTCCTCAGCGTCCTCTCATCTAAAATATAGAGCGGTGACCCAAACTGCTCCACCAGTGTCGTCACGTCGGATCCCCCGATTTCCAGATGATCTCGGTCATTGACGCCAGCCGTCAGAGGCATCAAATGCTGGTTTGGAGAGGCCGCGTCTGTGACAGTTGGCAAGTACTGACGACCAGAGTTTGCCAACGCGGCGGGGGGAGTAAATACCATTGGGCTGAACTATCCTTTACTACTTAGGTCGCTGCTGGGCTGAAAGTTAGCTTTACGCTCGATTTTGACTTTCAGATCAATTCAGGTAAATTGAGACCGCTAAAGCATTGAGACCGCTAAAGCCTACATAACTTACCAGTGTACAATTGTGAGCTGTTGTCCTCAGCTCGAAATCAAAATAAAAGTTTGGAATCGGCCACATCTGTGGAAAATAACGTGAAATCTTTGGCGATCGCCTCGCTTACAGCGTCCTTGATCCCCGCCGCTGTGGCGCTCGATCAACACTGCTTAGGTGGCATGTGGAATGCTGACGGCTACCAACGAGAAGTGGAAAGCCCCAATAGTGTGATGCTGGCAGCGTTTGACCCCAACCTCCACTCGTCTCCCCTTTCCCCATCTCCGTCGCCGCTGCTGGCTCTGGCCTGTCTCTGGACTATCCTCGACGAAGCTCATATCACTATCCTGGCGGTACATCCCGACTGTCAGGGTCAAGGGTTGGGATATCTGATGGTGACAGCGCTGATGCAGGCGGCATGGCAGCGTGAGATGGAGTGGGTGACGCT
>CASBQJ010000516.1 GCA_949127705.1 Synechococcales cyanobacterium PMM_0085 | reverse complement strand
GCTACGGTGTACACACAAGTCCACCCAGAGCGGTTTTCCATCCGAGGAAGATCGCCTCAAAGCGCCTCAGCCCATGAACTAAGGTGGGCATTCCAGGAGGTCTTTGAGAGCGATAGGCCGACCAACCGCCAAGACGGGCAATGATCCATGTTGCCCAAGGTAAAGAGGCTGGGGGGTAGGGGTTTTGTTGCTTTTGAGTGCGACCTTGAAGCGTCGGGGCGATCTCGCTGAGACAGTGTTGTTGTGGGTCAGTGAAAGCAACAGAAGCAGGAATATCGGGATTGTCTCGACCCTCTACCATCTGTAGGGTTCGCACCGCCACAGACAGCGCTAAGATTGTCAGTCGTTGGATGGCTTCAACCGATTCCAGTTGAGTTGCCTCAATGTCGAGACCCGCTAATTTGAGTGTTGCAAATAACTGTTCAATTCGCCAGCGCCAGCAATACCACTGCAGAACTTGCAAGGCTTGTTCAATGCAAACAACGCGATGGGTCGTCATTAACCGCCAATGGATAGGCTCTTGTCCTGGCGGTGGATTCACTTCTTTGGCTTCTAGGGCATACAGATGGATACTGGGGGGGTACTCATAGCCCTTGAGTTTGTCGGGTCGCTGAATTTCTACCGAGGCGCACCGAACCGTGAGCAAGGCTTGGCGTGCCGTTCGTTTCTGTCGCGGGTCTGCTGTCACCTCCACGGTGTAGGTGCCTTCGCAAGGCTGAGCCGATAGATAGTCATACAGCGATTGAGCTTGCCCCAACAGCCGACGGTCTTGATGAACCCGCACCAGAACATGATTGCGACGGTCGGGCACCCTTGCCCATGCTTCATACAGGTCGGCTTCGCGATCCCCAATATGGGTGACGAGCTGAGCATCTCCCTGCTCAAAGCAGCGTTGGCTCCGTTCGGCTGATGCCAACCACTTGTAGGATTCCTTCTTCTCAATGGGCAGCGTGGGATAGTTGCGCTCCTGTTTGTCCGGGCGCTCTGCCGCTCGCGTCCAAAGCTGGATGTGGCTTAAGCCCAGGGGAAAGCCACTGTCAGCATCCACCGCTAGGGTGGGATGAATGAAAAAGCCCACATCTTTGTTATTGCCAACGACGCCCAATCCTTCTGATTTCAGCCGTCCCCGGTGTGATTGCAAGTTGATTTCGCTGGTATCACTGATTGCTAGGATATGACGACCGCCCACCTGGTTTTGGCAATGCTCTGATAGGCTGCGTACCAGTTCTGATAGGCTCACTTGCTCATTCTCCAAGTAGCGGTAATAGGCGATTTGCTCTGCTCGATTGCGGCTAATTTGTCGAATCACTACCGTTTGATGGGCGCAGATGGACTCATATAAATCCGCCCCCTTTTTACCAGCCTTGGGTCTCCAAAGGCTTTTCGTCCGACTTGTTGAGCGTGAATTAAGATCGGGTTGTCCATGTTTAGCATTTTCCTAAAAGCCTCAAATCCAGTCTAGACGTACTTGTGTGTACACGGTAGACGGCCGATGAGGGAGGGCACGGCATCTTGCAACTCTTTTAGCCTAGCTCGCCAGAATCGCCGTTGCGCGCCCGCGCCTGCCAAAAACAGGACGACTGCCAAAAATAGGACAGTGGTTCGATATGATAATGTAGCCTATTGTTTGAGATAGTTTTTATGCTGACACTCAAAGTAGTGGTCTATATTGTCGTATTCTTTTTCCTCGGTCTGTTCGTTTTCGGTTTCCTATCTAGCGACCCGTCCCGCAACCCCAAGCGGCGGGATTTAGAGTGAGTCTGGGCGATCGCCATTTTAGAGCGCGATCGCACTACCGCTGACAGTAAATTAAAAACCAGAGCCAGAGTCCTGTGCTGTCCGCTGCGCGAGCGGCATAGGGTTCTGGGTTTTGAGTGCTGGTTAGAATACTTGATTGTGGAATTGCGAGTTCGCGCAGCGTCCCATGTTGGGTAGAGCCATTCGTCTATTCAACTGAGTTCGCTGCGTCAGGGTTGATCTGGGGATCGTTCCAGTTCTGTTCTGGCGCTAACTCGATCGACTAAAATTGCCTGGTTGACATAGCTGTGTTTGTGTATGCCCGTTCCGGTTCCGCCGCCTACTCCCCCTCCGGTTGTTGATGTTGTGCCCGTTAAAGACGTCAGTCCGGCTGTGCCGCCAGCGGCCACTGGGTCGCTGCGGTCTTTTTTTGCAGAGCGGGCTGAAGCTCGAGCTGCCAGAGCGCTAGAAACTGGCTCACCGCAACAACCTCCTGTCTCAAGGCCGATGGGGCGTCGGTCTGCGGCGCGCGCGGCGGCGTTAGGTGCGCCCTTGGTGGTGGGGCGATCGCCTGCATCGCCATCGCCGTCATACTTACTGCCCGCCTTCGCGCCCGCGCCCGCTGCGCCAGCCCTCACCTCTGTAGCGATCGCCAGGGGGGTGAGAGCAAGCGCAGCGGTGCAACGGCAGGCCGCAGAACAGGTGATTCGGCAGCGGTTTGACCGCTTACCCGTGACGCAAAATCCTCTGCCTGTCCTAGAACCGTTAATTGAACCGTTCGAGTCAGAGGGGCCTCTCGAAATTCGCCCCATTCCGGTGACGCAACCTCCGGGACTGCAACCGACAGACGCTTCACCCACAGACCCGTCACCCACAGACCCGTCACCTACTCAGACCGATCAAGAGCCTCCTGCCCCCCCAGCTCCAGCCGCACCGTTCCCCCCGCTGCCTAATCCTGAAGAGGTGCCGCTCAATCCCGGTAGGCAAATTCTGACGATTCCGCCGCTCGACGATCCCGCCTCCCCTGCCGATCAGCCGCCGGAGGCTGTAGATCCTGCTGCTCCTGCTGCAACTCCTGACCCCAACGCTCCAGCCGATGGAGTCACGGCAGAGCCACAGAACCCGTCGGCAGCGGGAGAAATTTTGGAAGTGGATGCCGATCGCCAAGAGTTTGACACGCTGCGTGAGGTGTTTCAGGCGGATGGCAAGGTGGAGATGCGCTTTCGACAAGCTGTTTTAACGGCCGATCGACTGCGAGTTAACTTGCCGAACCGGATCGCGGTGGCGGATGGCAATGTGGTGCTGACGCGCGGCGATCAGGTGATCCGGGGCGATCGCCTCGAATATAGCTTTGTGCAGGGACAGGGAACGGTGTTCAATGCTCGCGGCGAAGTGTTTTTACCCACGAGCAGCACCGACCTGACAATTATTCCAACCCCAGACGGCGAGGAGCCAGATGCCTCT
>CASBQJ010000515.1 GCA_949127705.1 Synechococcales cyanobacterium PMM_0085 | reverse complement strand
ATATCTTTATAGCCATTGGTATCGTTTGGAGCCAGATTGTCGGCCTCAGACTGAAACGCCACAAACCGTCCGTTGGCAGAAATTGCAGGGTTGAGGGCAAGGTCAAATGTCCCGGCAGCGAGTTGGCTTCCACCTGAGTTGACTGAAGCCAGAATGGTTGTGCCCGTCAGTGTATCGCGCACAAACACATCATTTTCACCATTCAAATCATTGGGCACTAAATTTGTAGCGCGTGAGGCAAACACCACATAGCGACCATCAGCCGAAATGCTGAGACCATCGAAGAACCCCGCATCATTGCCGTTCTCCCCACTGGACGAGACAGACACTAGCTGTATTCTCTGCGTGACCAAATCCAGCAAAAATACGTCGGTTCCTTCCCCTTCTGGATCGTTGGGCACTAAATTGCCGAAGGAGTAGACAAATGCCAGATATCGTCCATTTGCAGACAGTACCGGGGACTCACCCAATCTCACTAGTCTTTCCGTTGTTGCCGTTAGAACCATGAGCAGTTTTTAACCTTGACAAGTAACTGACTGGAAACCTTCAAATAGGGTGGTGCTGATAGAAGCAATGAAATTTATTTGGAAAGAAGCGCATGGTCTATAGCAATGACAACAACCTCTGTGACGCGTGAGTTTTCGCTCTGAGCAAGACGTGCATTAGCAAATGTCGATCGCTAACACGGACTATCTTCTACATCTGTTCTCACTACTCATATCATGTAAGATAATCTGCAAATAGTAAAATATCGCAGGGGATATTCTGGCAGAATCTATGGACTTTCAACATTTGAGTCACGTTGAGATTCGACAAATTTGCTACTTTATGGCACTCGTGCAGGCCGATAATAACGTGACGGAGGCCGCCAAGCGGTTAGGCATCAAGCAACCGCCCCTAACCCAGAGAATTCAGGCACTTGAGGCATGGCTGAGCGCCGATTCAAAAACGTCTGACGTTAAACTCTTCGATCGCAGCAAACGACCCATGGTGCTGACAGCAGCGGGTACGGTCTTTTTGGCAGAAGCACAGCAAGCTCTCATGCATCTCGATCGCGCTATTTTCCAGGCTCGACAAGCGAGTCAGGGGCATATTGGGCGTTTAGTTGTTGGCATGACCACTGTTATTGCTAATAGCATTCTGCCCGACGTGGTGCAAGCATTCCAGCAAGCGTTCCCCAATGTGGTACTAGAACTACGCGAAGTCACGGTGGAACAACAAATTCAGATGCTGAGAACTCATCAAATTGATGTAATGTTTCAACAGTCTGAACAGTTTGAGCAGTTTGAACAGTCCGATCCAGACTTAATATTTCAGCCGATTCTGCAAGAATACTTTGTCCTGGTTTTGCCAGAAACTCATCCGCTGGCTAAGCACTCTCAGGTTACGCTACAGGCGTTAAAAGATGAGCCAATTATTTTGCCTTCGTTTGATGTTTTCCCGTTTTATGAAAAGGTAATTCAGCTGTGTAGAAACATCGGGTTTGAGCCAAATATTGTGCAAACAGTCACCGTCAGCGGAGCCGTAACGTTGCTGAGCTTAGTGGCAGCGGGCATCGGCCTATCGATTTTACCCAACCATGTCCAAACGTTGCAGCGTACAGGGGTGGTCTATCGACCTATTCAAAATGTAGAATTAACCCGACAAATTGCTGTAGTTTGGCGGCAGGATGATACGTCTATAGTTTTAGCCAATTTTCTCAAAATCATGCAAGACCTGATGAGCTGATCGTTTCTAAATGCTTAATTCACGGCTGAATCTCCGGCCACCGGGCACCTCGGTAAAAGCCGTATAGCGCCACCATTTGAATCAGGTGATATAGATCAGTATGAGTCAAAAAACCAGGGCTAAACCCACTGGCGACTACGGCGATCGCGATCGCCGACACCGCCACACTTCCCACAATCCAACGAGCGCTAGAACTCTTTTTTCTAGCAGGATGCCAGTGCAGCAGCAGCACAATTAGCATGGCCGAAAAATAGTCGGCGATCGCACAATCAAAGGTTTGGCAGGCGCTTGCCCCGCTCAAATAGACCAGTGACTTGGTGAAAATTGCCAGCATTGCCCCAGCCTGCCAGCGCCAGGGAACGGTGCTCAGCACACTGCCCGCCAGCATGCCAAAACTCGCCAGCCCCAGCGCCAGCACCATGCCTTGCCACAGCAGCCGGACTATCGGTTGCGGCCAATCAGCTAAGACACTGTGCCAGGTGCCGCCCAACAGCGCCGCGATCGCCACCCCCAAAAAGGCCACCACCCAGCCCTGCACAGCCGGATGACGATCAGGTTTTTGCCACAGCAATCCAGCAAAAACCAGCGACTCTAGGGCGATCGCGTAGTCCGTTAACGTCGTGATGGATTCGACAAAGGGTATTGGCAACGCAACTAGCACCTAAGCCACACTGGGTTCACACACCGCTTCGGCCAGCGATCGCTCAATCGCTTCGGTATCTTGAATCGCTTGAACAATCACCTGCTGGCTGGTCATGCCCTGCTCGAACTGCTTCAGCCACCGCTGCGCCTCATTGCCCTCGCGCAAAATTTTACGAATGGGCTGGATAAAACAGCCAAACCCGTAGGTTTTGGCGATCGCCCCCGTCTCATCCAGCAATTCTTCCACCCACTCGCGTGCCAGTAGCTTACGGCCATCGCGCCAGTGCCGCAGTTCCGCATCCAAACTCAGGTGAGCCGCCGCCAGTTCATTGGCATCAGCCATTTCTACCAGGTCATCGGCACGGGTAGCAGCGGGCAGTTCGCTCAGCAGCAGTGGATCTAGCCCCGGATCGTCAATCAGCTGCTGCAACCGGGCTTCGAGCAGGGCACAAATCGACAGCAGCGCCACCGGATCACTCACCAAGTCACAAATCCGCAGCTCCAACCGATTCAGGTTGTAAGGGCGGCGATCGCCATTGGGACGCACCGCCGACCACAAATGGCGCACATTTTGCATCGTGCCCAGCACCAGTTGCTCGTTCGTCCATTGAATAAAATGGGCGTGGCTAGTAAACAGCGGCACATGCTTTGGCGTTTTAGGGAACACACTCCAGCGGCTGGAATGGTGACCCGTTGGCTGGCCGTCTAAAAACGGTGACGCGGCGCTCAGTGCCAGATACAGCGGTGCTTCTAGCCGCACTAGCCGACAGGCGCGCATCAGCACTTCGGGGTCAGCAATGCCGATGTTGATATGCACACTGGCCGTAACTACGGTGGTGCCGTAGGTTTGCTCAATATAGGTGTGGTAAGGATTGTTGGGATCAGAGCGAAAGAAGCGATCGCTGCCCCCCAGCGCCAGCGTACTGCCCGGAATCAGTGTGTAGTTGCCCAATTGTTGTAGGTAGGCGCGCAATTCCACCCGAGGCCGCACTAGCTCACACAGCAGGCGCTCATAGCGGTACAGCGGCGGCGTCGTGTATTCCACATTGCGGCTATCGGGTTCGCGCACAAACCCATCCAAGTGCGCCACAATTTTGTCCGAAAACCCCACCACGTCTCCCTGGGGCGTACCGGTGTACATTTCAATTTCAAAGCCCTTCGACAGCATGAGCATGCCCCTAGTTCGGTGGTGTGTTTCAACTGTAGGGGCGAAGCATTCACATCAATATCCTAGAAACGTAGCCTAGATCTGACGGCAAATGCTTCGCCCCTACCTACGGATCTGTGACGCTTGTTTTAGATCTTGTAGTCTAGTATCGGGGAAATCGAGAAAGAATGGATGAGGATTGCCTGCTTTCACCCGTTCGGGCTACCCACCGATTCGGCCACTAGCTGCCGCTGTAGCCAATCCCACAGCTGCGGTTCAGCAAAATCGTTCACCACCAAAACGCTGCCCAGCGATCGCAATACCTCCGGGTCGTGGCTAGAGGCGATCGCCACAGTCGGGATTTGGGCAGCGATTGCAGAACGAATGCCCGAGGGCGAATCTTCGAAGGCGATCGCTTCATGGGGTGCAATCTCCAACTGGTCTAGCGCCGTTTGATAGGGCAACGGATCGGGTTTCCCCTTAGGCAGTTCGTCACCCAAAATGACGATCTCGAATGTTTCTGCTAGCCCTAGAGACTGCACCATAAACTCAGCATTTTCCACAGGCGCATTGGTCACGATTGCCCGTTTGAGCTGATGTGTTTCCATCCAGTTCAGCATGTCGAACAATCCCGGCATCGGCGGAATCAATGGGGCACGTTCTCGAAATAGGGCTTCTTTGTGGCGAGCCAGCCATTCTCCTGCTGCCGCATCAAGGTGGGGCAGCAAGGTTTGGATAATCTGCTCGTTGAGGCGGCCGCTGAAATTGGCCGTATAAAAGGCTGGGTCTATTGGCAACCCATAGCCCGCCATGATCTCTTTCCACGTTTCATAATGAACCGGGTCAGTATTGGCCAGGGTGCCATCCAAGTCAAACAAAAGCGCCTTCAGCATCGGATGGTTCCTGCATTTTATTGGACAAACCTACCAAAGTATGCCAAAGAAGTGGCCATTTTGGGATCTAGCGCTTGGCAGATTTCTCAATTCTGAGGGTAGAGAATGTGGCGATCGCCCGTTGGTAAATCGGCAGTAAATCGGCGATCGCCTGAGATGGGCTTGACCCTGCGAGAACCCGATGCTGCAATGCCAACAATCAGCAGGTTTCAAAGGATTTGTATCCTCTGTTTAATTACAGCTTAATTACATCCACCTGCTTATTCATTTAAGCCGTATAGCCTAACGTTGATTCCTAAGGTTAATCGCCGCAGAAACTAGGGAATTGTAAGAGTAATGAAGAGCAGGATTGAACTTTTTCACTGCTCTTTACGTAAAGGCACTACCCACTAGCCGAGAGGTATCGTCCACTCTTGACCTTGCTACGGACGTGT
>CASBQJ010000514.1 GCA_949127705.1 Synechococcales cyanobacterium PMM_0085 | reverse complement strand
GGAGTATCGGCGGCTTTCCTCTGAAATTGACTAGCCGTAAACAAGCCCCCATCTGGCATTCCTGCTCCACTGATGTTTTTGAGCTGCATCACACAGCGCACCTTTGGCTTCAGCGCTTTACCCAGCTCATTCAACAGCTTTTCTAACGCCCCGTAATAAGAGGTTTCTTTAACGGCTGCTCCCGTTGCTCGAATTTCCTGCAAATCTCGGATGTAGGTTTCAAAAGCACTCATAACATTTTTCTCGGAGACAGGCGTTAAGACCAAACAAAGCAGACTGTATCTTTCAGCATTCTTACCTAAATTTCCATCCTTCACCCTCCAACCCAAAAATGTCAGCCTCCACACACAAGACGTTGGCGTTCAAATAGAGATAATCGCTCTCTAACTCTCACCTTCCAAGCTCTGAACTGGGCACCTCGACCTTTGAACTCGGCACTTCGACCTTTTTGCTCAAAGCTTCGACTTCTGAACTCGGCACTTCGACCTTTGAACTCGAAGCTTTGACCCCTGAACTCGGGGCTTCAACGTCTGAACTCGAAGGGTGTAGGTCTGAACTTGAAGAGTGAAGGTCTAAACTCGAAGAGTGGAGGTCTGAACTTGGAGATTGCAGCTCTGAACTCGGAGGTTGAGGGTTTGAACTCAAAAATTGCAGTTCTGAACTCGGAGGGTTGATGGGATAGCGGGCAGAGCAACGCATTCAATCTTGTGTAGCGATCGCCCCACGCATGAGGACACTCCCCCGATCAGCAACATCGATAGAGCCTATGCAGATTGGCCGCATGATTTGTATCTACCAGGCTGAACTTAACTGAGCTGAACGACGGCTTGATTGGCGACCAAGGTTTTGGCGCTCAGCAAGTCTTCAACCGTCATGCGGAGAAAGCGATCGCCATCGACCGAAAACAAAACCTTAATTCGATCGCTGCCCGGAGCGCCGGGGGGCGTGAGGCGGGCAATGCTGCGGGCGGCGTCGGTGTCATTGAGCGGTTTGACTTGGGGTTTGCCTGTGTTTATAGTGCGGGTAATCAGGCGATCGCCTTCAAAAAACACCTCAGTGCTGCCCGTTTCTGTCCCCAGTTCCCCAATCACCAGTTCAATGCTGGGCTGATTGGCGATCGAGGCACCGAGCAATAGTTCGACGGGTTTATCCATCGGATAGGGTTGCCCTTCGCGCACCAGCGGATGCCAAGCATGGCAGCGGTTGCGCCGATCCCAGTAGCGCACCCCGTAGCTGTGATACAGATAGTCTTTTACGTCCATGCCCTGGACAATTTGCAGCGCTCCTTGGGCGATCGCCTCAAACGGACGATGAGAGCGAATTTTGTCGGCGTCAAACTGCTGCGCCACCCATGCCTGCACCGCCGGAATTTGCGCTGTGCCGCCCACCACCAGCACTGCATCCACGTCTGCTAGCTCCAAGCCTTGCCGCCGCGCCTGCTGCTGCACCTGATCCAGCGCCTCATCTAACCGCTCAAAAAAACCATGCTCTTGCAAAATCTGGTTGAAGCGATCGCGGGTCAGGCTTAGCTCATAGCTCTCCAGCGTTTCGTCATTAAAGAACGCCTCAGTTGCCTCCGTTTGCTCAGACAGCTGAATTTTGAGCCGCTCAGCCAACCGCTGCGTCAACGGCGTCGCCGCTAGCCCCTGCTGCGCCACAAAATAATCGACTAGCCAGTTGTCGATATCCGAACCGCCCAAGCTTTGCCCCGCTTTGGCCAGCACTCGTGCCACCTTCGGCTTTTGCGCGGATTTGGTTAGGTTTTTCTGCCCCCACTTCAGCAAAAAGCCCAGCGGCTTCATCCCAGAATTACTCCGCTCTAACCGCACCAGCGACAGGTCTAACGTGCCGCCGCCAAAGTCGATCACCAGCAGCGTATTGGCCGTGTCGCTGCCGTATCCCAACGCCGCCGCCGTTGGCTCATCCAACATCCGCACCTGCTGAATATTGAGCGATTCGCATACCTGGGCTAGCCATAACCGATAGGCTTCAAAACTATCCACCGGAACGGTAAACACCAGCGAATCCAGGGTCGGGTCGCTCTGTTGCAGCGCTTGAATTACTTTTCGTAAGTACCACTCTCCCACCTGCTCAAACCGGATCGTGCGGCCATCTAACTCCGGCAAAAAGCCCTGAATCTCCGTGCCAATCCCCCGCTTAAAATTGCGAAAAAACCGCGCATCTTGCCCCACATCCAGGCCGCGATCGCGCACCGCTTGCCCTGCCACAATGGTTCCGGCGATCGCCTCTTTCACATAGACCAAACTCGGCACCAGCGGCGGATTTTGCCCCAGCCGCAGCGACAACCCATCTAGGCTGACCGTTTCCGGCTGCTGAGTTACGGCATTCCAGCGGGTGACAACGGTATTGCTAGTGCCAAAATCGATTGCGTAAGCCATGGGGGAAAGGATGCAGAATAAAAAATAAAAAATCCAGTCGGGTGCAGCATTGCCACACCCTACTCACCCTGCGGCTCCAGCCAGGGATAGACGCGATCGCAAAAAAACAGGGTGCCGGCGGTGACGCAGATGGGGATGGCAATGAGGTTAACGAACGGAATGCTAACTAGCCCCAGGCAAACTAGGGCAAAGCTGCCGCTGGCGGGCAGGGTGCGCCACTGGTGCCGCTCTACCACACAGCCTTGGTCCGGAAACTAAAATCAGAGGAATCGGTCGCCGTACTGAATGTCGGCGGTGTGGCCAATGTCAGCTTCGTTGGGAGTGACGGTACATTGATTGCCTTTGACACTGGCCCTGGCAATGCACTCATTGACGATTGGGTGCGACAGCATACTGGAAAGGGACTCGATCTGGATGGTCGCCTTGCCGCAAAGGGCCGCGTCGACGAAGCGATCTTGGCGCAAGAGCTGAACAAGGATTGGTTCAAAAAGTCAGGCCCCAAATCGCTGGATCGTTTGGATTTCAATATGCATTTTGTCGACGGACTGTCGCCTGAAGATGGCGCGGCAACATTGACGGCCTTCACCGCCGCCGCCATCG
>CASBQJ010000513.1 GCA_949127705.1 Synechococcales cyanobacterium PMM_0085 | reverse complement strand
TACCCTGGGTATGAGGTGGCTCCACTGTTCGGTGGCTCGCAGCAAACTGAACTGAGGATGTGTCTAATATAACCAACAGCTAGATAACTATTAAGTTAAAGCAGATGTGAATTCTCAGTCTATCCACTGTACCGATTTCGAGAAATGTGTCAAATTTGTGATGTGGCTTCTACCTACTGCATCAAGAACGTCTGACCGATGCAGTTGTATCTACATTTTTATTTGAAAATAGACTTAGGTATCAAGTGTCGAACTGACTGCAAAATTGATGCTTGCCGATACACGGACATTGTAGGGAATGCTTCTACCCCCAAGTAAACCCTTTCATACCCAGGAACTTTCCATGCAGACCATTACTCTTAAAAAGCTACTCGTCACCGCCCTAGGAACAGCCGCGATCGCGCTGGGAACCGGCAGTGCTGCACAAGCAGCCGTCATTTTCTCAGATAACTTTGACCAAGAGGCTCCAGGAGGACTCAATTTCACCACCTTTGATAAGTGGGATGTTACGGACGGCACCGTCGACGTGATCCCCGTTGGAAGCAGTTTCAATTACTATCCAGGAAATGGGTCTTATGTTGACCTGGATGGTTCAACAGGCGATGCTGGCGTGTTGACCACAAAGCAAGCGTTCAATCCTGGCACCTATCTTTTAAAGTTTGTGTTAGGGGGTTCAACAGGACAAAACAACCTGAACGACGTGCTGGTCTCTTTTGGTTCTCTGAATGAAATCTTTACTGTCGCAAGCGATGATCCTTTAAAGCAGTTTACGCGTGCGGTGACGTTAGGTTCGGCCTCTGAACTCAGTTTTAGCAATGCAGGTGGCGATAATATTGGCGCTATTCTGGATAGCGCAAGTGTCGAGACCATTCCCACCCCTGTTTTGCTGCCGGGGTTAATTGGGCTTGGCATTGGCGTTTTGCGTAAGCGCAAGGTAGCGCAGGCTGAGGCTTAAGGCCATACTACGCGATGTACAACGAAGACCTGGCAAAAGAAACATCCCACTAAAGTTTGCGAGACAATACAAGTGTCCTAACTTTAGTGGGATGAACCATAACCTGTGGGTCGATTGATGGCGTGATGTGACAAAAAACCGTAGAGCCACGATTAATCGCGGCTCTACGAGGGAACGGGCGCGATCGCTTAATTCCTTAAACCGACTTGTCTAACCGAGCTAGCATTTGCGGCGAGGGCATAACCACCTTCTTCGCCAAACCTAGCGCCTTCAGCGTATTAATCACCCACCAAGTTGGGTCTACTTCCCACCAGCGCAACCCAGCCTTCGCCACATTGGGATAGGCGTGGTGGTTATTGTGCCAGCCTTCGCCATAGGCCAAGATTGCCGCCCACCAGAGGTTACGGGAGTTGTCATTAGCATCATCAAAATTGCGGTAACCAAACAAATGGGTTGCCGAATTGATAAACCAAGTGCCGTGCCACACCAGCACAGTTCTCAAAAACATGCCGTAGAACACAAACGACCAGCCACCGATCGCCAACAGTACGAAGCCTAGAGCAATTTGAATAAACGCAAAGTTGCTTTCGAGCCACTGATAGTAGGGGTCACGAGCCACATCGGGAGCATAGCGCTGATAGGCGTCTTTGTTGAAGAATTCTTTTTGAGGATAGATCAGCCACAGCATGTGGCTCCACCAAAAACCACGGCTAGAGGAATAGGGGTCTTTGTAGTCGTCTTCGGTGTGGGCGTGGTGTAAGCGGTGTCCAGAAACCCAGAAGATTGGCCCGCCTTCTAGCGCCAACGCCCCAATTGTGACCAGAACATATTCTAACCACTTGGGCACTTGGAAGCTGCGGTGCGTCAACAGGCGGTGGTAGGCTAGGCAAATCCCCACGCTGGCCGTCAACCAGTGCAGCGCGATCATCAGACCCAACGCTGACCAAGAGAAAAACCAGGGAGACATCAGTGCTAGGACGTGGTAGACAGCAAAGATGCCGACACTAAACCAGTTGATCGGAGGAACTTTGTACTCGTCAGGAACGGTTGGAGCCGGAGCAGATGAAACAGAGCCAAGTGTCATAAACTTACCTTTTTATCAGCCTTGCATCCGCTACTGCTACGTTCGTTAGAGTTGTAGATGAACAATTCCAGACGGGTTATCATAATTCAGAACAGGTGTTCAGAAGCAGAACAGAAATCTAGAGCAGGTTTGCAAGAAAGTGTGGGAAACCGCTGGGTAATCGCTGCTGGGTGATGCGTCGCTGGATTTAAAGTTCTACCTGTTCGGAAAATCGCTACAGTAGAAGTCTATGCAAGTCTTACTTACATATTTAGCATAACAGCGCTGCCGTTTAAATGCAAGTGCCACTTGCATCTGACATGACCGATCGCCAAACTCCTACTCGCCACCGCCTAATTCAAGCGGCGATTGAGCTGTTTATTACGCAGGGTGTGGCCGAAACCACCACGCGGCAAATTGCTGAGCGGGCAGAGGTGAATGAGGTCACGCTGTTTCGGCATTTTGGCAATAAGTATGGGCTGCTGCTGGCGGTGATGCACGATGCCGAGGCGCTGAGTCGGCTGGGGATGGCGCTGGGACAGCAGGCCAACCAGATGGGCAGCGTGTCGCTGGCGCTGAAGGATTATGCCAGTGTGCATTTACAGGCGCTGGAGCAAATTCAGGAATTTGTGCGATCGCTGATCGGTGAAGCCGGACATTACCCAATCGAAAACCGTCAGGCATTGGGGCGGGGGCTAACCCAGGCCAACCGCTACACGGCGCAGTATCTGGCCACCATCATGCGCCACGAACAGCTACAAACGCGGATGCCGACCGAAAAACTGGCCAGTTTGCTAAATAGCCTGCTGCTGGGGTATGCCGTGCTGGAGTTCACCAGCGAATACAACGAACTTTGGCAAAACCGCGACAGCTTTATTGATGGGTTGGTGGAGCTATTTCTCTATGGTGCGCTGGCTCAACCCGACTCGGCGCTGGTGCCAACAGTCGCTCAAGCTAGTTTGAGGGCAGGGGGGGAAATCGATGTGGCCTTAGTGGATGAGGCGCGATCGGATGCCGCCTTAGCAACCAGCTTGGGCAACGGGGTGCAAGATATTTCCACGGCGAGCGTGCATCAAATCTTGAAACGCGCCAAGAAGCTCGGTGCCCAAGATTATGCGATCGCCTACGTCTTATTTGGTGCCGGGTTAACCGTTGAGGAGCTGGCGCAGCTGCAACGCGCCGATTCACTCAGCAGCGCCGACCAGCATCTGCTGCAAGTGAGCGGCGATCTGCGCTCTGTGCAGGCCAGCCAACGCCCTCGGCTGGTGCCGCTGAACCGCTGGATTTTGGGACGGCGCTACGGCACATCCACCAATAATCCGCTGACTCAATGGCTGCATAGCCGCAAAGACGCGCAGCCTGCTGTGTTCCTCAGTCCTGATGGCACACCGATGAGCGCTGCAGACCTGCGGCAGCGCTGGCAATGGCTGGTAGAGGGCGTGCTGATTCCCCCCGGCTTGCCAGCCCAAGCCCACCATACCTGGTGCGTTGAGATGCTGATGCGGGGCATGAGTCAGGATAATTTGAGTATTTTGACGGGAAGCAGCGCCGTCGAGTTGCAGCCCTACATCCAGCGCGCTCAAGAAAAAGCGGCTCTAGAACAGGCCATTCATCTAGATCAAAAAAGTGCTGGCCGGGTACTGCCGCCGCCGTCTGC
>CASBQJ010000512.1 GCA_949127705.1 Synechococcales cyanobacterium PMM_0085 | reverse complement strand
TTTCTTTATATTGATACCGATATTGTTGTATTTGAAAAAATTATTGAAACGTTAAATTATTTAGATCACTATGACTTTATCTGCTGCGACTATCAGCATCAAGGAGGCATTAAAAATGTTTTTAGCTCTAGCATTCTGGATGCCAGTTTATTTGCAGAAACTGACTTAAAAGATATTTTTAATTGTGGGTTTTGGGGATCTAAAAAAGGTTTATTTTCAGAGCCAGATTTATATCGTATTTTTACTGAATGTGCCATGCATTCTGAGTATTTTGACTTTTCCCAAAAAACCTCTGACCAACCCATTATCAATTACCTAATTCTAAAGTACGTTCCGCAGCGGTTTAACCTAGTACGTAGACCGGGCGGTTGCGCTGGCAGCTGGGCCGGCAGCCAGTTTGAGCAGCAGGGGTATCAGCTAATTGATCCAAGAGTAGATCAAGCGTTGTCTTATCTGCACTGGGCCGGGTTTCGGATTCAACCGGGCTGCCCCTATTGGGCAATTTGGGAACATTATCGATACTTAAATCAACCCGGACCCGAACTGCGCGATGCGGATTCCATCTCGGATTCAACCCAGGTAAACGTTCAAAATCTACCTCAAGATCAGTTCCAGCATTGGCTAGCCACAGCTCGGCAGTGGCTGAGAACAGCAATGCGCCGAGGGTGAAGGCTTTTAAATTTGTCAACCCTCAGCTTCCAGGCTTAATTCTGCCTAAAAATTGGATCTTTGATCCAAAAAACCAAGTTTTTTAGGCAGAATTTGTAGTTCACAGCCCCAACCTGTGGCTAGGTCGAGGCGATCGCTTCAGCGATGGGCACATAGCCCAACTGTTCTAAATGAGTCAGTACTTTTACCGTGCTTTCCTCCAGCGACTCTTTATCCGTCTTGCATTCCACGTCTGCATTCAACGGCGCTTCATAGGGGTCGTCAATCCCCGTAAATTGTTTGATTTCTCCGGCTCGTGCCCGTTTATACAGGCCCTTCACATCCCGTTGTTCACAGATGGCCAGCGGGGCATTGACATACACTTCGACAAAGTCACCCGTGCGCTGTCGCACCTCATCGCGAGTCGCACGGTAGGGCGAAATGGCCGAAACGAGCACCACTACGCCATTGCGGCTGAGGAGATGCGCCACAAAGCCAATGCGGCGGATGTTTTCATCCCGGTCTTCTTTGCTAAAGCCTAACCCTTTGGTCAGATATTGCCGGACGATGTCGCCGTCCAAAACTTCTACTTTGAGGCCGCGATCGCGCAGTTCTTGCTCAACGGCCATCCGAATTGTTGTTTTGCCTGCACCGCTTAAACCTGTAAACCAAACCGTTACACCACGCTGTTCCACTCTACTCGTTACTCCTTATTGAAAGCGTTACAAAATTATTGTCAGAGTTAACAAAACTGAAGATTAGTCTACTCTATATGCTCCCGTCTGTGAGCTGTTGTCGGGTGATGCCGCCTGAATCCGGTCTGGCAAAGGCGTGCCGCAGCTCTTGCAAAAGCGCGCATCGTCATCATGCACCGACAGCCCGCAGGTTGTGCAAGTCACTTCAACCCGATTGCTGGTTTTAACTAGCTGTTTAATCAGATCTCCTAGCTGCCACGGGATAAAAACAATCCCCGTTAGCACCATTAGAATCGTCATCAAGCGCCCCATTTCAGAAATAGGGACAATATCTCCTAATCCAGCCGTTGAAATAGTAGACACTGAGAAATAAACGGCATCTAAAAAAGTGCTAAATAGCTCCCCATTAACGGGGTGTTCAACTTGATAAATCAGCCCCGAGTACACAAACACAATTGCAAACAAGGTGAAAACAATTCGAACAAAAATGGCAACATCTTCACTAGTAACATAGCCAAAAACTGTTTTCCCTTCAATGAATCGGATTAGTCGTAAAATTCTAAACCAGCGAAAAATGCGAATAAATCGAATATCGACGGCTCCTAAAACAAAGGGGAGGACTGCCATTAAATCAATCAAGCCATATAGACTAAAAATAAATTTTAGGCGATTTTCGGCACACCAAACTCGGAGTAAATATTCAGCCGAAAAAATAGTTAAAATAATCGTATCTAGAACATCTAGAGTACTTCGAAGATCTGGCGATAGGGTATAGGTCTGGGCAGCAAAAATCGCAGAGGATAGTAGCACTAACCCTGTAATCATCAGGTTAATGAATTTGCCAATGGGTGTTTCGATATCGTCGAGGTAGAAACTAATTTTTTGCCGCCAGTGCATGAGAAAAAACATAAACGTTAGGTGTCTGTATAGAGAGGAGGGTTAACCATGCCTTCAGTCGATCGAGACAATACCTGGTAACCTGACGGGTATCTGAGGCGATCGCCTCTGCGTTTAAATCAGCTTAAACAAGCTGCGTTCAACCCATTCAGCCCGTGATGCGCCGTGCAGTGTATTGTGAGGTCATGGCTAATCCTGGTGCTTCAGTTCCCCTGTCACATTCAAATTCTAAAATCTTCCTATGTCTGATGCCAAAGAATTTTTAGTAGGCGATCGAGTCCGAGTCGTGGCCTTACCGCCCTATATTAAAACTGCTGAACCCATGCCCATGCTGCGCCCGCCTAACTTAATTCATCTAGGGGAAGAAGGCATTGTGCTCGATCGCCGACCAGGGGGGTATTGGGGAGTGCGCTTTGATCGAGGTGCATTTTTATTGGAGAGCCAATACTTGGAAGGTGTTGTAGAAAATGTAGAGTGACGCTGGACATAAGTAATGCTGGACATAAGTAATACTTGACATAAATATAGGGCGTGGAAATGCTATTCCCACGCCCTACCTTGGTACGAAATTAGTACGAAATTAAGCCAGTGTAAAAAATATTGCGTTTCGTAGACGCGCCGCTGATCAATTAGTCATCGACCAATCAGCTCGTGATCAATTAATTGAGTTCAGCTTTTTTAGCCGCTGCGCCTACAAGGATAACAGTTAAAGCTTGAGTTTTAGTGCTCTTTTGACCAGACCAATTCATCCCCACAACAGCGTAGGTTTGGTTATTTTGATTTTGAAACGTATCACCTACAATAAGCGTTGCTTGGGAACTGAATGTGCCCAAAAATCTTTGGTGAGCATCCATTAATAGATATTGCATAAAACCTCCTGGATAGTTCTGGGACGTTATTCTTTGACGGGATACGTAGTATGTTTGAATGAAAAGCATTCAACAGAACTACCCACCCTCACACTTTCTCAAGAAGATGGAAGGATGCGCTGAGCAATTATTGAACATCTGTGCAGATGCCTCCTCTCTTCTTATATCATTTCTACGCCGCCACAACGGAGAATTAAGAGTTCATAGAGCAGGTGCTGAAACGTTAAATTAAAAATAATAAGTAAAGAATTGAGACATAAAAGTTAATCTATTATTTAAGAATACTTGTACTACGTGAGCTGGCGACGAGTTAAATTTTTCTGGCCAAAGCATTAGTCTTGAGGTCGGTTTACAGCAAGTTTGGCTGCGAATTTTTGTCTGGGCTATGGGGTTGAGCCAAAATACAGCCATGGACGCGGGAGTCAAAAAATGCGATTGGAGGCGGCGATCGCCCAGTCAGTAGCGCGATCGCCTTCGAGCGACTCTCTCATTTATGCAACTCTAGCTCCCTCCCCTTAGCCTAAAAATAGGCAGGCTTTGCATAGCAGATTGGTTAGGTTCTGTCGAGTTTTTGTTTTTTTGGGAGCCGGGTATTTAGAATAGTTAATATATCTTTACATTTGGCATGTATGCAAACTGCGATCGCCCGTCCCACTGGCACCGTCTGGCAATGGCGGGGGCAATCTGTTTACTCCGTCAAGGCCGGGGAGCCGCATCCAGATCGACCTCCCCTTTTACTAGTGCATGGGTTTGGAGCCTCAACCGACCATTGGCACAAAAACATTGATGGCTTAAGTCAAGACTTTGAGGTCTGGGCGATTGATTTGCTTGGCTTTGGGCGCTCTGCCAAGCCTGACTGGGTTTACAGTGGCGATCTCTGGCGTGACCAGCTACACGATTTTATGATCGAGGTGATTGGCCGGCCAGCCGTGCTAGCAGGCAATTCGTTAGGGGGCTATGCGGCGTTGTGTGTGGCAGCACAACGGCCTCAGGCGGTAGCAGGGCTGGTGCTGTTGAACTGTGCCGGATCGTTTACCGAAGCGGCACCTCCAACCCAGTCTGACCCAGTGCGGCAAGTGATGGGAAAAGCCGTGCGATCGCTGCTTCTGCAACCCCTACCCAGCTTTTTGTTGTTCCAATATGTGCGGCAGAAATCGGTGATCCGCAAAACACTGCAAAAAGTGTATTTAGATCAAACGGCAGTTACCGACCAACTCGTAGACGATATTTATCGTCCTTCCTGCGATCCGGGAGCGGCTGTGGTGTTTGCGTCGGTATTTAAGTCGCCCCAAGGTGAAAAAAATGATGTGTTGCTGAGCCAAATGACCTGCCCATTATTAATGCTGTGGGGGACAGGTGATCCTTGGATGCAGTCCACTGCAAGGGGCGCAAAGTTTCGTCAGTATTATCCAGGTCTGAGCGAACATTATCTTCAGGCGGGCCACTGTCCTCATGATGAGGTGCCCGATCAAGTTAATAGTCTGTTGCGCGATTGGGTATTGGGTTCAGCGTTGAGTCTGGAACCTGGAACAGCATAGGCTGCGTATCTGCCCGCAAATAAAGCGGGTGGCGGGGCTGGCCAGAGTGATTGATGCTCAGGCAGTAGAGCGGGCGGGTGGCCGCTAACAAGGTGAGAACGGTGCGATCGCGCCCATATAACGTTCCCCAGTTCCCCCACGCCACCAGCAGCATTGCCGCCCGCGCAGCCGCCTTCAGTAGCGCGCCATCGTTGTCGTCTCCGACTGGGTTGTCCACCTGCTGCAACCCAGCGGGATGGGTAGCGCGGTAGGCAAATAAATTGACAACCTGGCCGCCGTCAGGCTCCTGGTTTAGCTGGTCAGGCTCCTGGTTTAACTTATTTGAAGACATTGCTCAAACCAGAAGGCTAAGATGTTGGCTTCTGTCAAGTGTAGCCATCCCCAATGGCGAAACAGGAAGCCATGTTTAACACTCTCAAGCTTGGAACAAAATTTAGTGCGCTTTTACTTTTGGTGTTTTTGATTGGTAGCTGTATTGGCGGTGCAGTGCTATCTAACGTTCTGCTACGAAAAGCCGAAACCCAAGTGGCCGAGCGCGGGACGGTGCTGCTAGAGACAATTTCTTCGGTTCGAGACTATACCAATCAGCAGGTTACGCCGCTGCTGTCTGCCAATCAAGGTGCTGAAGATTTTGCGCCAGAGCAAGTCCCAGCCTATGCGGCGCGGCGGGTGTTTGAAATTTTGCACCAGCAAAAGGCGTACCAGGATTTGGCTTACAAGCAAGCCATGCTAAATCCGACCAACCCCGCCGACCAGGCCGATCCATTTGAAGTGGCGCTGATTCAGAAATTTCGCCAAGATTCAGCTACCTCAAGCCTTTCAGGGTTTCGCCAGCTGGATCAGCAAGGCCGAATGTTTTATAGCGCCCGTCCGATTGCGATTAAAAACCCCACCTGCTTGCGGTGTCATAGTGTGCCAGAAAAAGCCCCAGCGGCAATGCTGCGGATATATGGCGACAAAAACGGCTTTAATTGGAAGCTAAATGAAGTGCTGGGGTCTCAAGTGGTGTACGTTCCGGCTGAAACGGTGTTTCAAAACTCCCATCGTGCATTCACGGCCATTATGGGGATTTTTCTGGGCCTATTTGCGATCGCCACTCTTTTAACCAATGCGCTGTTGAAGCCCACAGTATTACAGCCCGTGCAGCGGCTAGCCAACGTTTCCCAGCGATTAACCGCAGGAAATTTAACCGCTGAGGAGGCTCGCAAACTGGAACATCCCCACGGCCTAGCGGCTGTGGCAACCCGTGGGGATGAGCTTGGGCAGCTGGCGCGGGTGTTTCAAACGATGGTGCGAGAAGTAATTTCCCGTGAAGCCGCGTTGAAACAGCGGGTACGCGAGTTGAAAATTGAAATTGATCACGTCAAACGAGCTAAGGAAGTGGCTCAAATCACTGAGAGTGATTATTTCCAAGAATTGCAGAAAAAGGCCAGAACCTATCGAAAGCGATCGCCCCAGTCCGATGATCGCGCATCTAATCGGCCTGAACCACCTGAACCGCCTGTTTGAGGCTTACATAAAGCATTTCACGCGCTGCCACTGCTTGTTTTCATCTTGGCAGTAGTAACAGCCTTCCCACCAGATGCAGCGATCGTAAGATGACTCGATTAGCCGACTTTTTCGAGGTTGTTCATCGCTGAGCAAATCAACAATTTCATCTTTACGATCGGTAGACCGTTCAGAAATTTGGTTGAGGGTCTCTTGCAAATCAGCAGGGACAGCGTTATTGGATTGTTGAATCATGAGCTTTAAAACCGGAACGTTACGTTACAAGAAAGGTGGAACTTACTTGGATCACTTGGACATCGCAGTCGCACCCCAAATCATTTAGTGCCGACATTGAAGCTAGGCAAAAGACGTGATCAAAGTCTATGGTGTTCCTTGTAAATACTCTATCTGGTACAGCTGTCCATGCAAGGCAATAGATAGCATTATTTAAGGTCTATGACAAAATTATTTCGCGGCGCAGCTACTGATGGTGCAGTGCCAGCAGTCGGCAGTGCGGGTGTCGCCGCAGGTGTGGGCGGCGATCGAGGGGCGCATGGTGACGGTAATTGATGGGTGAATCCCGTAGGATGAAGCATTTGCATCAGGATTTCGGCGGGGTAATCGATGGGTGAATCCCGTAGGATGAAGCATTTGCATCAGGATTTAGGCGGGGTAATCGATGGGTGAATCCCGTAAGGATGAAGCATTTGCATCAGGATTTAGGCGGGTGGTCGAGATCT
>CASBQJ010000511.1 GCA_949127705.1 Synechococcales cyanobacterium PMM_0085 | reverse complement strand
GGTTTGTTTTTGAGCGTGTGGGCCACGTCGTCAATCGACAGCAGCCCCAGGTCTAGCACGGGGTTGAGTTCATCCAGCACCACCACCGAATACAGGCCGGAGGCGATCGCCCCCTTGGCCACATCCCACCCGCGCTGGGCTTCGAGTTTGTCGAACCGGGTGACGTTATCGGCATCAAAAAATTCGGCGCGCCCTGTCCGCACCTGGTCGATTAAGTGCGGGAAACCGCGCTGCAGGGCTTCGATCGCCGCATCTTCATCGTAGGTGCGCCCAGGGCCTTTGAGAAACCGCAACAGCAGCACCCGGGTTTGGCAGGAGGTGTGAATCCCCAGCCCAATCGAGCGCAGCACGACTCCAAGAGCGGCCTGAGATTTACCCTTACCCGCCCCATCGTAGACGTGAATTTGTCCGAGAATTCGCTCAGTGCGCTGTTGAGCCGTCCGAATACCAACACCTGCTCTTGTCATGGCTCTAAGCTCTAAAATTGTGCTGGTAATTTTTTTGGCGGATAGATAGAGAGTTAGATCCTAAAAACATTAGCCAAAAATAAACGATTTCCAGCATGATGAGATTCAGCGTGAAGGAATGATCGTAACAGACGTTAAACTCCTCTATTAGGATCGCAGCTTTTCAGACCAGATCTCAGGTTTTTTGCAGAATAGTGAATGGGTCGCTTATGTTTGTTTCTGTGCTGCCGCTACGGGCGATCGCCTTCCAAATTTTGTTTTTGCTGGTGGCGATCGCCATCGAAGCCTGGGTGCTACAACGCAGGCTAAGACTGCCGCCCAATCAATCTAGAGTCTCCCCCAAGCAGGCTGTACAGTATGCCAGTTCAGTTAACTTACTCACCATTGTGGTGGGCTGGTTTTTATTTCTTAGCCTCCAGGCGCTGCTAACCCCAGAGCTAAAATACCAGCTCCTAAATTTCGTCTTTTTCGACCAGTGGTCTCCCAGCACAGCATTTTGGGTCGTGTTAAGCGGGTTTATTACATTTTTTACCAGTTTTCTCCTCAAGTTGGGCGGGCTAGTTCAACTGCAACAGATGCTGCTGACCCCTCAAGAACTAGAAGCTCGCCGTGAACTAGATAAAAACAAACATCGCCTCGGAGTCCGCCCCATTAAGGGGATTCGGACAATCTCTAATCAGGCTAGCGTGCTCTTATTAGCCAATGCTCTGAGCTACACTGCGATCTCAGCTATTTTACTCCTGCGCTTTCTAGTCAGAAGTTTTTTGCCAGCCGTGCTGTAATTGACACCCTGTCAACAGAACTCCTAATCAACCCTTGATAGAACGGCCAGGAACCCTCTGTAGAATCTTAAATGTCTCGGGTGCCCTATGCCCATAGACCACCTGTGTTCTATTCTTACGATGATCGGGTGCGGTGGTATGGAGTCTAATCCTAATCTCGTAGATTTTTTGGCATTGCTGAAAGCAGGCGCATTGCTGAAAGCAGGTGCATTGCTGAAAGCAGCCCTTATTTGATGAAACCCTGGCGTTTTCCCCCCCTTGCTTTGTGAAAGAAATTCTGGAACAAATTTGGAAACAGTTCAAGCCGCCGCGAGCATTTTCGTGGCAAACCTTGGTACTGGTCAGCGTTTTTTCGTGGTGCGTCTCGGCAATTGTAGAGACTGAAGCCCTGCGCGATCTGCTGGCGCGATTGGGCTGGATGTTTTTAATGCTGGGTGTGGGTTGGGGCATGTCCAGCACGCGGATTAATCTCTTGGGACTAGTGCTTTATCCAGGGCCTTGGATTACGGGAGCCTTAGCCTGCGTTGTGCTGTTTGCTGGATGGAATGTTGACCTGACGCGAGTAGCACTAGTCAGCTGGCCCCTGATTTCGTTTGCGGTCGCGGCCATTCCCAAACTTTTTCCCAGGCTAACGTTTTCGCTGCCCGATCCACCGGTTCGACAGCAGCTGTTGATTCAATTCCTGCTGAGCTGCCTATTGAGCGCTTGGTTCCAATTCCATTTCGTCATTCAAGATTGGCTCCGAGCCTACCCGAGTTTGCTGGGTGATAGTCTTGGCCGCAGCGCATTTGTGGTGCGGCTCGATGAACGGGGCTTTAGTGTACCGCGAGGAGTCACGTTACTCAATTTAGCTGAGCCCCTGTTGAAGCAAGAGCTACAGGCGTTACCGTGGGCAGACGTAGAGCGATGGCTGCTAGAACGAGAGACTAGGGTGGCTGCGCTTCAACAACAGGTATTGCAACAAACTCCACGAGTTGAGGAAGATACACTTTGGAAGTTTTGGGGCGATGTCCCTGCTGGATTGCCCGAATATACGCTGAAGTTACGCGCCGTATGGTTGGGTCCTAGTTCTAACCTCAAAGGATATTTTTTGGAAAAGTCTTGTTTAATTACCCAAGCGGCCAATGCCACGGTCATTAATCCATCAACGCCAAACAACGGCTTGGTGCAGGTTACCTGTCAACCCGTTGGCGATAAGATCTGGATTGATCCACAACCACTAGTTCAAGGAGACGGATGAATCTGGGCAGAATTGGTGTGATTGCAACTAACGTATTTCGAGAGGTGATTCGCGATCGCATTTTGTATTTGCTGGCTTTTTTTGCGATCGCATTAGTGGCGATCGCGGCGGCGCTGCCCCAGGTTGCAGCGGGCACAGAAAGCAAAATCTTGCTAGATGTAGGGCTGGCCGCAATGAACGTATTGGGTCTAGTGGTAGCTGTCTTTGTGGGCACAGGCTTGATTAACAAAGAGATAGAGAAGCGCACCGTCTATGCTCTGATCGCCAAACCCGTCAGCAAAGCAGAGTTTATTGTCGGCAAGCACCTTGGCCTGTCGTCGGTGCTGCTGGTGCTGCTGGCAGCCATGCTGCTGATTTATCTGGGTGTGTTGACCTATAGCCAGATTAGCTATCCGCTCGTCAGCATTTTGATTACAGCCTGCTTTCAGCTTTTAGAACTGCTGCTGATGGTTGCCGTTGCCATTTTATTTGGGGTGTTTACTAATTCACTGCTAGCGATTTTATTAACCGCTAGCGTGTACCTGATGGGGCAGTTTAGCCGAGATTTGCTTAACTTGGGCACCATCAGCCAAAATCCAGCCCTGCAACATGCGACAGAAGCAATGTATTTGATCTTGCCAGACTTGGCGCGGCTCAACTTTAAAAATCAGGCGGTCTATGGCACCGAACTGCTGCCGCCCCCGATTGAGCTATGGGGCAGCGCCGCCTCTGGCCTGCTCTATACGGTGCTGCTGCTGGCGATCGCCATTCTAATTTTTTCTAAACGAGAATTTTGAACCCATCCGGCACCCGCAGAAACGCGATTAATCGCGTCTCTACCCAAAGGTGCCACTATTCCAACCCCACAAATACCCTTTGGCCTCGGCAAATTCGATGTAGATTCGATTGCCAGGTATCCCCAGCGCTTCACTAATCGTTTCACAAAAATCTTGGCTCATAGCAGTCGTCTGGGCTGCGGTAAATGACCCCACGCTTTTGATTTCGATGTAGCACGCCGGGTCTAGCGTCCCCGCAAACGTCATGGCAATGTCGGACTCAAAAGCAGCCATGACATAGGCTTCGGGTTTACCCACATGCTTGGCCAAGCTGGCCGATAAGGTTTTGAGTAGGGCTTCTGTGTCAGCGCGATCGGGGGTGGGCACGGACGTTTGAACTGTAATCAGGG
>CASBQJ010000510.1 GCA_949127705.1 Synechococcales cyanobacterium PMM_0085 | reverse complement strand
GTGTTGAGTGGAGCTTGATCAATCAGGCGCAGTTGCCAGACGCCTTTGGCGGGTAAGTTGAGGAGATATTGCAGGAAGGGCGTAGTTTGTAGCGTGTAGGTCGTCTGTAGGCGGGTCGAACGCCCCAAGGTACGGCTTTGCAGCAGGGCGGCTTCGCCCTGGGGCGGCGTTAGGGTAATTTCTAAGTCGCCGAGGTAGCTGTGTTCGACATCGAGGGTGATGCGAATATCTCGGACGGGGCGGGCATCTTGCACTTGAATGATGCTGGTGGCTCCACGTGGGCTGGCATCAGGAATTTCTAGGGGCGTGGTGTTTTGTTGTTGCAGCCACTGGGATGGGGCGATCGCCCCCGGTAGCTGGCGACGAGCGGCATCCACAGCCCGAGCGGCATTGACTTTGCCATACCCAAACCACTGAGAATGGCCGCTGGCGTTGTAGGTGCCCAGGCGCAGTCCAAACTGGGGATCGGGATCGGGATCAACAATTTTGTCTGCGGTTTCTTGGAGCAGCTGTTTAACTTCGCGCGCCGTGAGGTAAGGGTTGATGGAGAGCACCAGAGCCGCCACCCCTGCCACAACTGGGCAGGCGCTAGAGGTGCCACCAAACGTATTGGTAAAACTGCCGGGATCGTAGCCAGCTGCCCCCAGCCGATCGGTCGTAAATATCCCCACTCCCGGCAATGCGGTCTGCACCGCCGGAGCCGTAAACACATATCCCTGCTGCGGCAGCCAGATCCCAGGCGGGGCGTTGTTGCTGGGGGCGGCTACGGCGATCGCCTCGCCCCAATTGCTATAGGCGGCTTTTTTGCCCAAGCTGGTGCTAGCCGAAACGGCAATTACGTCGGGATGCACCGCGAAGCCATTCAGCCAGTTCACCACGCCACTCAGCACATTTTGCGGCCACCCCTGCTCATTGACAGAGCCGCTGACCGGACGATTAGAATTACCCGCTGCAAACACAATCACGCAGCCTTTGCCATTGCGCCCCTGAGTGGCCGCCCGAGAAATGGCGGCGCGCTGCCGCAGCGATAGCGAAAAATAAACCGCACTGGCTCCCCAGCTACAGGACACAACCCAGGCACCCTTTTGAATCACCCAGTTAAATAAATCTTCGATCGCCTGATCGTCTAAAAACCCGGTGGTGCGGATCGGCATGAAGCTGCAACCGGGAGCCACGCCGACAATGCCCGCATCGTTTTCCTCGGCGATCGCCACTCCAGCGCAGGCCGTGCCGTGGCTTTCTTGGGAGGCTTCGGGCAGCGGTAAGGTGTCGCGGGTTTTCAGATCCTGAGGACTGACGACTTTGCCCTTGCCTTGAAAGTCAGGATGATTCAGGTCAAACCCGTCGTCGGTAATGGCGACTACCACTGAGCGCATGCCCCGCGTGATGTCCCAGGCAGGCTCTACCGAAATATGAGCCGTGGGCGCAATTTGGGCACCGCCCGTATTATTCAAATACCACTGGCGACCATATTCCGAATCGCGGGGGCGGTAGTGGAGCTGTGCCCGCATGGCGATATTTGGCTCTGCGGTCAGCACGTCGGGGCGACGCATCAACTGGTTCGCCAGTTTAATCGGGTTGACCGTCGCCTGGGGAGTGAGCCGAAACACATAGGTATAGGGGATGGTTTCGACCGGCTGCATGGCCTGCAACCCATTCTCGGTGGCGATCGCCTGCATCGTGGCAGCGGTGGTGGCAGCGGCAAACTGCACCGTCATCTCATCGGTTAAATACACCAGGTTCTGCGGGCTATTCTGCATGTGGTACAGATGGCTGGCAAAGGCAACCGCTGGATTTTCCCGCGCCCGGTCAATGGCGGCATCTAGCTGATCAGGTGCGACCTGTACCATCCCCAAATCGACACCTGGAACAGGCTGAATCGACTCCACCCCCAGCAACGCCGCCACCTCTTCTAGGCTATGCCCCTCTGCCGGACGGAGGGTGAAGCGATCGCCGACTTTTTCGATCGCTAACTCCTCCCCACCCCGCTGCAAAACTAGCCCTTGCTGAGCGGGGAGAACTCCGGGAGTGAAGGATAATCCTTGAGACGAATTGGGCAGAGGATTAGCACCAGTCATAGTTAACGTGCAGCGCTTTACGCTTAGTTAAAGAAAGTTGATCTCTGTAGCGCTCAGGATCGCTTAGCTATAGACCCTAGCCATAAACAAAATTTGGGATGTCCCTTCGATACCTGAGGATATCTAGAGTAGGTATATTGAGGTCAAGCGGAACTTATCTATCTTAATCAACGACACCTAAAGCAACAGGGTTTCTGTTTGGACTAAGTCGGATCTACTCCCCGGAGGCTTGACCTAACAAGAATTTCCCAGAATCAGATTGGACTGTATCCAGATTCTACCTACGCATTTCCCGGAAACCAGAATTAACAGGCGTAAAAAACTTAAAACTCAAAATCCTGCATCGCTCGCTGGATGGGCAATGCTCGGTTCGGGCATTTGTTTTTCGTCAGGTTGAGCGACTTAACGGCCTCACAGTGGTAATATTTACCCTGTGCATGAGCAGGTTAAACTTGTCCACATCAGCATCAATGCAGAGTTGTACATGGTATTTTTCAACGTATTGCGTCGCTTTCCCTTTGCCTGCCTTTTGTCTGCACCCGTTGCAGTCGCCCTCATCTTTTCGGTTGCAGGCAATGGCTGGGCACAATCTATCCCTACAGCGCCGGCCCTGACAGACGATGCGCCACCTGTCGATCCAGTCAATCCGGCTAACATTGAAGATCTGCGGCCGCTTTCTCAAGACGGTAGTCTTTTGAGCATGAGATCTGGGCAGCGCTTAATTGAAGAAGCGGCGACTGCCGTTGCCGCCCAAAATTACACGTTGGCTATCAGCAAGCTCCAAGATGCCCGCCAGCTGTTTAACCAGCTTTCAAACTTTTACCAAGAGCTATACAGCAGCTTCAACCCCATTGATAATCGCATTGCCGATGTGCAGCGACGTCAGGCGCTAGAATCTGCCCAGATGCGTGACGAAGCGACGTATCAGCTGGCCCTAGTGCATCGGGCCCGGAACCAGCCCGACTTGGCCGTGCCGCTACTGATCCAAATCGTGCGGAGCCAAAATCCGACTCGTGATTTAGGGCAACGCGCCTACCGCCAGCTGTTTGAGCTAGGATTTGTCGATACCCCCTATCCGCGCAACCAAGAACCTGCACCTACCTCTACAGCACCAACAGCGCCTAGCAACTAGGGAACGGGTGAGGAGCGTTGTAGAATTGCCTGAATTTTAGAATTGCCTGAATTTTAGAATTGCCTGCAGATGGAAGTGGACTAAAGTCGAGTTCTTGCTTGAGTGATTGCTCAGCGTTTATTTACAGGAGATTCAGATGGTTAGCCCAAATCAGGTTGAGGACATGATCAAAACTGCCCTCCCAGATGCTCAAGTTCAGGTTCAAGATTTGACAGGCGGCGGAGATCATTATCAAGCAGTCGTCGTTTCTGCTGAGTTTTTGGGTAAGACATTGGTGCAGCAGCATCAGTTGGTGTATGGAGCCGTTCAGCAAGCCATGTCATCTGAAGCCATCCATGCCCTTGCGCTCAAAACCTATACACCTGAAGATTGGGTTGCCACGAATCCAGTTAGCACCTAGGTACAAAACTGAAAACGGCTGAGAAAGACCACGATAGACTGGACGTGGAGCAATTTACCCTCAACGACTTACTCCAGCTAACGACTTACTCCAGATAACTACTTACTCCAGAGCACGCTATGACTCCAGAACTAAAAGCACGAATTGATACTCTCACCAGTGAAAATAAGATCTTCGTTTTCATGAAAGGCAATCGGCTGATGCCCCAGTGCGGCTTTTCTAACAATGTCGTGCAGATTTTGAATGCGTTGGGTGCACCTTACGAAACGCTAGACGTGTTGGCCGATTACGAGATTCGAGATGGCATTAAGGAGTATTCCAGCTGGCC
>CASBQJ010000509.1 GCA_949127705.1 Synechococcales cyanobacterium PMM_0085 | reverse complement strand
TCGTTCACTAGGAGCGGTGCAGTACGGGTTATTTATAGGCGTAATGGCTCTCGTTAAATTAGTTGTGCCCTTCGCAAATTGGGGAGCGCCTCATATTTTAATGAAGCATGTTTCCCGCGACCGAACCGTGTTTAGGCAATACTGGGGAAACACGCTATGGCTAACTGGCGTCCTAGGAACATTATTCCTAATTGCGATTCTATTGTTCAATAAATTTGCCTTGACTGATCAATATTCAATCATTTTATTGCTGTCAATTGGTCTAGCTGAATTAATTTTTGCAAGAGTTCACGATGCTGCCATTAAATCATTCATGTCAACCAATCTATTTGGGCTTGATGCTCAGATCAATATCTTATTGAGCCTGAATGGATTGATCGCAGCGATATGCTTACTCGTTTTCTTTCCCTCTCCTTCAGCAGTCACCTGGGGCATTCTTTATTTAATTAGCCGCCTCATCACCGCCCTCATCAGTTTCTTCTTAGTTTGCCGCAATTTAGGAACGCCAGAACCCAAATTGTCGCTAATGAAACCTGAAATTACCCAGGGATTTTATTTTTCAGTTGGGTTGTCATCTCAAACAATCTACAACGATATTGACAAAGCCATGCTGGCATCAATGTCAACCTTTGCGGCGACGGGTATATATGGTGCGGCCTATCGCATGATTGATGTAGCCATGATTCCTGTACTTTCGGTGCTAGGTGTGACCTATGCCCAGTTCTTTAAAAAAGGTGCCAGCGGTATTGGCGGAAGCCTTGCGTTTGCAAAGCGGATTGTCCCGATGGCAGGTGGCTATGGGTTACTAGCCAGTGTAGGGCTGTGGCTATGTGCGCCTTTGGTTCCCTATATTTTGGGTAAAGAGTACGCAGACTCTGTGGAAGCGCTACGTTGGTTAGCTCCCATTATTTTCTTCAAAGCAATCCAGTTTTTTGCAGCAGATACGTTGACAGGGGCAGGTTTGCAGGGAATCCGCAGCGCGCTGCAAGCAGGAATGGCTGGGTTGAACGTTCTCCTCAACCTGTGGCTAATTCCTCTCTACTCCTGGCGTGGGGCTGCTTGGGCTAGCCTTTTAACCGATGGGGTTTTAATGGTAGCCCTATGGGGACTTGTATGGTTCTACCGCCAGCAGGAGAAACGGCGTTCAGTTGACCCATAAATTACGGCCTGTCATGGACTCTGGGTCTTGAGCACGTTGGGCGATCGCCAGGTTCTCAAAAACCAGCATCTCGAGAACTATTGTCATCGTTCAGATTTCGCTTTAGGATACGGCCCTTTCCTCAATCCTATAGTCAAGCTTTATGCTCGTTTCGCTGAGAGTAAAGAACTATCTCCCTGATAGAAATTAATTCTCCCTACCAGGGTATTTTTATCCTTAAATTTCAACCAACCGTTGCCAGATGCTGGATCATTTTCATCATAGCCGTCCCACGTAAATTCGAGCTTCCCGCCGCCTTCTTCTTTCGCGATGTCGCCATCAATTTGTCCACTGACTAAACCAAATTGAAAATCACCTGATCCCCATTGATCAATTTTAATATAAGCCTGTGACTCCATATTCAAATAGTCTTCATCCCAATTCTCCATGCTGGTAATATGCCAGATTCCCTCAAATTTCATGATCGTTCATCTCTCATTGATTTCATATGAAATAGAGTTTAATTCTAGCCAGTCAATTGCAATTTTCTCTAGTGCTGTTTGCCGATAGCTATACCAGCCGTTGATAATATTATAGCGATCAATTGCCTGTTTGAAGCGTCGAAATGCACCTGAGCCTTGAATTTGAAACAGCAATTCGTTGCTGATTTCGACATCCTTAATTTCATTGCAAAATCGCTTCATGATTGAGTATTCATCAATCTCGAATTTGCTGGAAGCGGCAAATAATCAATCGCTGTGTTCTCCCAGTCGCAATAGGATTCGATATCCGCTTCTGCTTCTGCTGCGTGAAGTTCTTCACTGCTGATAGTGATCAACTCACCTGTTTGCGGATTCAGGTAAGCATGAAGCTCCTCGCTCAGCGCATCCATTTCATCGCGCATCTGTGTTCATCTGAAAAAAGCACCTCCAGCGACGCCGGAGATGATCTGCCTAAACCATAAACCAATTCACGATGGAGCTAAGCGGATTCGAACCGCTGGCCCCCTCAATGCCATTGAGGTGCGCTACCAACTGCGCTATAGCCCCGTGATGTCGTTTTGCGACGCGTCTTATATCATGCCTGATCCTGGAGCTGTTAGTCAACTAAATTTGAGATTTAATTTATGGGAACGGTGGACGTTAGCCCCTAGACTGAATGTAGCGATCGCATTTACCCTGCCTTTTAACTCTGCCTGTCACCTCTTCCATGACTGCCCAACCCCCCGACAATTTGAATCCATTGCCTGCCGATCCGCTAGAACCCGATCAGGTAGACACTGACGCGCTGTTGCTATTGCTGCGGCGGAAGCAGGGCACTTGGATTGCGTGGGGCAATGCCTGCCAGCAGCTACAAAAGGCGGGCTATTCGCCGCAACAGATTTTTGAAGCCAGTGGATTTGAGCCAATTCAGCAAAACCAAATTACCGTGGCGGCACAGGTGTATGCCTCCATTGTGAATGCCGGGGTGTCGCCCGAGGTGCGATCGCGGTTTGAGCCGTCGGGTAGCGATACGCTGTACGAATTCCGCATTTTGGGACAGGCCGACCGCGCTGCTGCTGCCGCCTTGGTAGTAGAAAAAGGGATTGATTCGGAAGGGGCTCACGACGTGGCCAAAGCGCTGAAAGATTTTTCTCGGCTGTCGTCCCCGCCTGAGCATTTCCCCCAGCCGCCCGGTGATGCGATCGCCTACTACTGTTGGAATTTGGCACGGCAGCAGGCCGATTTACAAATGCGATCGCGTCTAATTGCGCAGGGGTTACGCTTTGCCGTCAGTGAGTCTGCCCGTCGCCAGTTAGAAAAACTGCTGACCGATTTCTCCGTTGCCAAAGTGCAGCCTGCACCGCGACTGCCGTTCTACCGCCTAGAGTCTGATGCAGACGTACCGCGAGTGATTCCGGTGGTAGGCAGGTTGCCGCTATCCCCTGCTGCCCTGCAAGCCGTGCCGCTGATTGAAGAAGAAGGCGCGTTTCAAATCGTGACCTTTTCGGGAACCGGTGGCTGGGTGCCAGTACCTGGTTGGCAGGTAATTATGGCAGCCGAAGACCCGGTAGCACTATTGTCTACAGAAGAGCAACTTCCGGTTGAACCCGATGGCCCACCAGAAGAGATTTTGGTGATTTTAGATCGGGCACAGCGGCAATGGGATGAGTTTAGTTATTTTGTAGTAGAGCAAGATGGCCAGCTAGCCATTAATTGGTTCAATACCTTGCCTGAGCAGCGTTTGCTGGGGCGAGTGCTGCTCATTATGCGGCCTAAAAAAGTATTGGATCAAGACTACAATAAAGAGCTTTGGCAGCTAGAAGAGTAGTGGCTGGCTCCAGGTTCGCATCTTATCAACTCAGCCGCATAGCCTAATTCATGCAGGCGATTCATCTGTAGGC
>CASBQJ010000508.1 GCA_949127705.1 Synechococcales cyanobacterium PMM_0085 | reverse complement strand
ATCGGCATACTCCACCTCCGAAATCATCAATCCGGCGATAAATGCGCCCATTTCAATCGACAGCCCCAGGTACTCCGTCAACAGAGCAATCCCCAGGCACAGTGCCACTACACCCAGCAAAAATAGTTCGCGGCTTTCGGTGCGCGCCAGCATCCGCAGCAGCGGCGGAATCACCCAATTGCCAGCAGCGATCGCCCCCCCGGCAATCAGCGCCGTCTTGAGCAACGCCATCCCCACCGCTAACCCTACTTCTTCGGCGGGGCTGTCGAGCGCTGGCAGTACCGCCAGCATCAGCCCCAGCGCCAGGTCTTGCACCACCAACATGCCCAGCATCACCCGCCCGTGCGGTGTTTCAGTTTCGTTGCGCTCCATCAGGCACTTCAGCACCACCGCCGTAGACGACAGTGACAAAATGGCACCCAGAAAAATGCCCTGAGTGGGAGAGGTAACCCAGCCAGTGGCCAGTGATATCAGGGTCGTGAGCAGAATCGTCAGCAAAATTTGGAGCGTGCCGCCGCCCAAGCTAATGCCCTTAACTTTTTTTAGCTCGGTTAAGGAAAATTCTACCCCCAGCGCAAACAGCAGAAACGCCGCCCCAAACTGGGCTAGGGTTTCTACTTGAATCAGTTCTTTGACCAGCCCCAACCCGGCGGGTCCGACGATCGCCCCACCCAGCAGGTATCCCAACAACACGGGTTGTTTCAACAGTGCTGCAATTAATCCGCCGCCTGCCGCCGCCGCCAGCACGATGACGAGATCAACAATTAATCTGAAATCCTCTTGCACCGATGCTTCCGTAAAAGATAACGAAACTTAATATCTTGCTCATCTTTAGGATAACGGTTTTCTGAGCCGTGGCGGCTTACGGCAGTTTTATCGGCAGCAATCGGATCGCAGAAAGCTATAGGAGAAAGCCGATGCACAGCAGTACCCCGCTCCAGAAATGCAGGTTGACGGCAATGAATTTGCAGTTGCTGACCTGTTCTGGCAGATGGTGATGGGCAGAAACATGGCGCACGAGCTGAATGGCCGGGGGCAAGCTGGCAAAAATCAGCAGCGTCCAACCAGGGAAAATCTGGAGCAAGACACAGACAACTGTCAGCCCAAATAAGCTGCCGCAGAGCCACGGCAATAGCTGAGCCGCGCGCCGGGTACCCAACCGCACAATCGGCGATCGCTTGCCTGCGGCTCGGTCGTCTGTTTCTTGGTGAAAATGAGAGCAGAACAGAATCAGACTGGTGCTTATGCCCAAGATGATCGACGCCACCCCACTGGTAAACGACCACGACTGATTCTGGCTATAGTACGCCGCCGAAACGGCTAAGGGGCCAAAGGCAAAAAAGCAAAGAATTTCGCCTAGCCCCTGGTAGCCCAAGCGAAAGGGCGGGCCTTGATAGGCATAGCCCAGCGCACAGCACAGCAGAATCAGTCCCGGCACCGTAAGGTCTTGTTGCCAGATGGCGATCGCCCCAATGCCCAACAGACCCAGCCCCAAAAATAAATTGCCAATAGCAAAGACCAGGTTTTTTTTGCCGGTCAAATTTACTAAAGAATGATGTTTATTTTGATCGATTCCTGTTTCTGAATCAAACACATCATTCGTGATATTTTCCCAGGCTAAAATCAAAATCGCGGACACCAAAAATGTGAGAAAAATCGCGCTATGAATCGTTTGAGTTTCGTGGAAGGCGATCGCAGTTCCCAGCACAATTGGCATAATTGCCACGCTATACATGGGGGGTTTAATGGCAGCTAACCACAGCTTTTTAGAGGGCGATCGCTCGGTTTTGGAAAGCTGAACGTTGGCAGATCGAGATGGCTTTGGCGTCATCGGTAGCAGGGTGAAGGGAGGACTGATAAACCAGGGCTATCAAGTGCTAGAAGCCTAATTATTCTACGCCTTACAGTCTCCCTCCTGGCAACTCAGGTCACCCCAGCTCTGTAAAGACTTGTGACTATAGCCTGAGACATCTGGGCGGAGTTTGGGGATGCGCCTGTTGGCCATCCTGGGTTTGCGACCCAGTCCAGCGACCCGGAAACAAACCGGGAAAATGACGGTAGAGCCTGACTTTTATCAGCCTCGCTTTTAAGCTGTTGAGGGGGGGTAGAGCCTGATCTAGGCGCGAGAGACGAACGGCTGAAATTGCAGCGATGCACCTGAACCGGAGTGGGCAGCTAGCTAGACTTACCGAAGTATGTTAGCTGTAGTAGACACATTCCCACAAACCCTAGGCACATCGAGATTTCAGGGTATTTTCGGGCGTTTTTTTGCTCGTTTGATTCATTTCTGAAGCCAACTTATTACGGTTGTTGCACTCATGCCAGTTGTACCCTATCGACTTCATCTCCTGCACGATCATAAAACGCTGTATCAATTTTTCTTGGCCTGCCAGCAAAAATCTGTCGAGCAAAATCATCCCCATATTGCCAGTATTTCGATGGCCATTGAGGTCGTTGATCCGCTAGCGACTTTACAGCAAGTGGCCGACATTCAACAGCCTCATTTCTATTTAGAAAATCCGTTTAGGGGGGAGGCGATCGCCGCCTTTGGTGCCGTTACATCCTTTGCTACAGAAGGGAAAAGCCGGTTTGAAACAATTCAAGCCTACATTCAAGCTGATCTGAATCATCTGTCCCATGTAGATGGATTTAAAGCGGGTTTAGATACACCTCGATTTTTTTGTGCTTTTACTTTTTTTGATCAGCCGTGCGGGGTCGATTTCCCCTTCCCAGGAGCGACTGCTTTCTTACCCAAATGGCAGCTTTTGCGGCGGCATGACAGCTGTATTGCTACTGCAAATTTTCTAATCCAGCCCCATACCAATTTAATTAGTTTGACCGATGAATTTGAACAGCAGCTTCAGGCTATTCAACAGTCATCCTATGGAGTATTCAATATTTCTGATCAGTTTGATCAAGGTCTAACTCGATGGCAAATGGTCGATACTCATGATTTTAAATCAGCCGTTGCCGCAACACTAAAAAGCATCCAGCAAAAATATCTGAATAAGTTGGTTTTGGCTCATGCAGTAGATGTGATTTCGCATTTACCGTTTCAGTGGATTTCCTCATTAGATAATCTCCGAAAACTGCACCCCGATTGCTACGTCTTTTCGGTGGGACACGGCACCGGAAAAACGTTTATTGGAGCTAGCCCAGAACGCCTGATCAGTATTGGCGATCGCCACCTAGTTAGTGATGCGTTAGCCGGTTCTGCACCACGCGGCACCACCGCGCAAGCGGATGCTGTTCTGGGTCTCCGTCTGCTTCAAAGCCCCAAAGAACGGCACGAACATCAGGTCGTGGTAGATTTTCTGCGCGATCGCCTGTCTCAATTTGGCTTGACGCCCCAGGTGCCCGTCACCCCAGAACTGCTGCGCCTGTCTAACATTCAGCACCTACACACGCCGATTACGGCCAGCCTGCCCCCCCAGATCCACCCGCTCGAATTGCTGGCCGATCTGCACCCCACCCCTGCCGTCGCCGGGATGCCCCGCGATCGGGCCTGTGAAGAAATTCAGCGGTATGAGCCATTTGGGCGATCGCTCTATGCGGCACCACTGGGCTGGGTCGATGCCCAAGGCAACGCCGAGTTTATCGTCGGCATCCGTTCGGCGCTGATCGACGGCAACCACGCCCGCCTCTATGCGGGTGCAGGGATTGTGGCTGGCTCTGAACCCGATCGAGAACTAGCTGAGGTCAAACTCAAGCTTCAAGCACTGCTGCGCGCCTTGGTTTAGCTGTGCCTTACAGGCAAGGGGCTTAAGCCCCTTGTTCTGGAGCCTATGCTCTGGAGCCTATGCTCTGGAGTCTAGTGATGCACCTCATTCATCTGAAAACTGCTACCTGATTTGAACTGCAGCCGATCACAGTTGTCTGGTGCCGATGCGGCGATTGCTGTAGCCATCCAGCAAAAGTGTAATGTGTGTTACACTTTAAAAGTCTAAACTAACTTGGTAAAGCTCTATCAAGACTCAGTTAGAGCT
>CASBQJ010000507.1 GCA_949127705.1 Synechococcales cyanobacterium PMM_0085 | reverse complement strand
TATTTAACCTTACTGTAGGGGCGGTTCGCGAACCGCCCCTACGAAATTCATACCTCTAATCAGCAACGCCCAAAATCCCTCTCCCCAAGGAGCTACCGTGTACACACATTTCCGACAAAGTCTCAACGTGCTGAGAGATCCCCCTAATCCCCGCGCTGACGCGCCGCTGCGCTAGAAAAAAGGGGGACTTTGAGTCCGGTTCCCCCCTTTTTCAAGGGGAGGTTACTACTCATCCTTACATTACCCGCCCCGACGCCGATCGCCGCTGAAACTGACCACTACCCGGATTTCCCAACCATTCATCGCCATTGACAATCAGCTTTCCGCGCAGAAATACCTTTTCGACTTTGCCCGTGACAGGTTTACCTTCGTAGAGTGAATAATCTGCATTGGAGTGGTGGGTGCTGGCGCTGAGAGTGTGGGGTTTGAGCGGGTCAAACAGCACCAGGTCGGCATCGCTGCCGACGGCGATCGCCCCCTTGCGCGGAAATAAACCAAACATTTTGGCAGGGGCAGTGGCGGTCAGTTGCACAAACCGATTCAGGTTAATTCTGCCAGCATTGACGCCGCCGTCAAACAATAACGGAATCCGGAACTCGACACCAGGTGCACCGTTAGGAATTTTCTCGAAATCGTCGCGTCCCATCTGTTTCGACTGTTGGAGGCCGAAGGGCTGTTCGTTAAAGCAAAAGGGGCAGTGGTCGGTGGAGACAATTTGCAAGTCGTCAAACCGCAGGCCGCGCCATAGTTCGTGCTGGCATTTGTGGGTGCGCAGCGGCGGGGTCATGACAAATTTGGCGGCATCAAAGCCCGGGCGATCGTATTCCTCTTCGGTGAGAAACAGGTAGTGGGGGCAGGTTTCAGCAAAGGCCAGAATGCCGCGATCGCGTGCCTGCACCACCGACTCTAGCGCTTCTGCTGCCGAGAGATGAACGAAGTAAACGGGCATCTCTGCTAGTTCTGCCAGCCGGATCCCGCGATGGGTCGCTTCCCCTTCCATAATGCTAGGGCGCGTTAGGGCATGGTATTTGGGCGAGGTGTTGCCCTGCGCCAGCGCTTCTTCGATTAGCACCTGAATTACACCGCCATTTTCGGCATGTAGATTAATCATGCCGCCGTGAGCACCTACTTTGCGCATTGCCCGAAAAATGTCGGCATCTTCGACCATCAGCACGCCGGGATAGGCCATGAACATTTTGAAGCTGGAGATGCCCTCATGGTTAATCAAATCGGGCAGTTCGGCCAGGGTTTCGGGAGTAACGTGGGTGAGAATAATGTGAAAACTGTAATCGACACAGCACTGCGGCTCTGCTTCCGCCAGCCGCCGATCGAGGGTTTGTTTTGGAGTTTCGCCCCGTTTTTGTAGCGCAAAGTCAATGATAGTGGTGGTACCGCCAAAGGCCGCCGAGCGAGTCCCGGTTTCAAATGTATCCACGGTTTTAGCCGCGCCCAGGTCAAACTGCATGTGGGTATGCACATCCACGCCGCCGGGAAATACCACCAATCCTGTGGCATTATGTACCTCAGCGCCATCGGCAGGAATATCGCGGGCGATCGCCTCAATCTGCCCGTTGCGCACCAAAATATCGGCCACATAATCATCTACAGCGGTGACAATTCGCCCACCTTTAATCAACACATCGTTCACGTTGAACTATCCTCAAACCACAACATCACCAATGGTATTGTCAATTGCTCCCACGTTTGTAAGTGTGCGCGTTGGTACTAACTCTTAAATATCAGTCTAAAGAGAAACCCGTTTCGATCTACTTACTTCTACAGAACGATTCAAAGCCAGTAGCTTTCTTGGTTAACTATAGAATCTAAGCCATATAAACGCTTCGATTTTCGATAGTTGAATGTAGGAGAATGCAAATGCCCAGACTAGTTGGAAAACAGTCGAGTGGCGGCCTGTCGGTGGGGCTGCTGCTATTAATCACTATTGGAGTTTTCGGTACCTTAGAGTATGTGGGCGCGATTGATTTAATTCCTAATTTTGGGCTTGCCCGATCGTATTATCCTGGAATTCCAGCGCCAAACACTAATTCGGATCAATCGACCACGCCTGATGCACAAAACTGAGATCTAGAAACAGGCTCAGATTACTCAACATCTTCATCAATGTTGCCATAGAAATTATCTACAACAACTGACTTAGCAAAGGGGTTAACGATCATGCGAAAGGGTAGCGATATTATTGGTAAGCCGATTGTGGCTTATGACACGGGTGAACGATTTAGTCGAGTCAAAGATTTGATTTTTGATCAGGCCAGCAATCGACTATTAGCATTTATGTTGGAAGAAGCAGGCTGGTTTACCAGTGCGCGGGTGCTCTTGCTCCAAGATGTGCAGGCGATTGGGGCAGATGCGCTCATTGCACCGTCTGCGGCTAGTGTGGTCAAAGCCAACCAGGTGGCTGAAGTCAAGCAAATCTTAGAGCGACATAATGTACTGAAAGGGACGTACATCATGACGCTAGATGGGCGTAATTTGGGTCAAATGGTTGACCTGTATTTTGATGAGAAGACGGGTTTAATTGATGGCTATGAAGTGTCGGGCGGCATGTTCTCTGATGCCTATTCTGGTCGTTCGTTTGTGCCTGCGCCGCGCACCCTCAAAATTGGTGAAGATGTAGCCTTTGTGCCGTCTGATGTAGCCGACCTGATGGAAGAGCAAGTGGGTGGGATTAAAGCTGCGATGCAAACCGTGAGTGATAAGGTGCAAACGGCGGCTCAGGCTACGGGCGAAACCCTACAAGATGCCACAACGGAAGCAGGACAACGGCTGCAAAAGACTAAACAGGCAGCGACGGCTTCTTTGACCAATGCGGTGGTGAATGAGAGAGAGCAGAAGGCTTTTGTGCTCGGCAAAGCGGTGCAAGATGAGGTGAACACGCCAGATGGGGCTTTGTTAATTGCTCCAGGGCAAATGATTACGGCTTCTACAATTGACGTTGCCCAGCAGACGGGTGTGCTCGACCAGCTCTACCGAGCCGCAGGCGGTAAGGTGAGCCAGCGGGCAGGTGAAAAGCTGCAATTGGCGGCACAAGATGCAGGCGATCGCGTCCATACGAATGCGGCAAAAGCAGGTGAGTCGCTGCAAGAAATGAAGCGCAGCGCCGCGCAAAGAATTACCAATGGCATGATTGATCCAGCTCAGCAAAAAGCATTTACAATTGGCAAAACGGCTCAGTGGACCGTAGCAGCACCTCATCGAACTCCATTGGTGCTGGGCGGGCAACGGGTCACGCTGGCGATCGCCGAAGCCGCAGAACATTGGGGAGTGCTAGATGAACTCTATCGCGCTACAGGCGGTCGGTTGACAACTGAGCTAGCTCAGCAGGCCAATGGCGCGATGGCCAGTCGGGTTGTAGAACAAGCGAAGGGTCTGCGGGTCGTGCAGACGGTGCGAAATCGGGAGGGGTTAATCGTAGCTGCACCGGGCCAAATTGTCACCGATACGGTGATTAACCGCGCCAAAACCCATCATCAAGAGCGGGCATTATTGGATGCTGTAGGATTAACGACAGGTGAGGCCATCCGCTCTATTACAGACAGTCGGCTAACGCTAGCGGGCGATCGCCTCAACACAACAACTCAAGACATGGGCGCACAGGTGTCTCACGGGACAGAGCAGATTAGAACCAGCGCTCGGAATCTGCTGAGTCAGATCAAAGAAACTGCCACCGAGTTACAGGAACGCAGTGCCCACACCCTAGAAGAACAGCGTATTCGCGGAGCCTTAGGCCGTCCGGTGACACGGGTGATTTTGGATCCCTATGACAACGTTATTCTCAATGTGGGTGAATTGATTACCCATCAGGCGATCGATAGCGCTCGACGAGCAGGCATTTTAGACGCATTACTCAACTCGGTTTATACTCAGTCGCCTCAGTTTTCTAAAGAAGAGCTGCGGGCACCTGAGGCGGGCAGTGCTGCGCTAAAACCGTTGTCCCCCAAAATGTAGCCCAAGAGGCATTCAAGAAAGGGGATTGGGGGGCACAATCGGTGCTGATTGAAAGTGGTACAAGATCTGAGCTAAACCAAGTCCACGTTGAGAACTGTAGTTTTAGCCCTCACCCCCAGCCCCCTCGCCCTTTGGGCTACCGTGTACACACAAGTCTTCTGATCTGGCCTCAACTGGGTTTGATCCCCCCTACCCCCCTTAAAAAAGGGGGAACCGGATCCAGAGTCCCCCTTTTTAAGGGGGATTAGGGGGATCTCGCAGTACGTTGATACCCTGCCCGAGATGTGTGTACACGGTAGAGAGGGATGAGTGAAATGAAACTGGTTGCCCACAAGGAAGATGACGCACTATACCTGCGCTTAGACGAGACTGCCATCGTCGAATCTGAAGAAGTCAGCGATGGCAT
>CASBQJ010000506.1 GCA_949127705.1 Synechococcales cyanobacterium PMM_0085 | reverse complement strand
GCTCCTAGCAATAGCTGCTGCCGCTCGCGCGAGACCCGGAGCGCCTGCCCCAGTAGCAAGCTAAAACTCGCCCCAATTTCAACGCTAGGGCCTTCTGGCCCAAGGGATGCCCCGCTCCCCAGCGACAGGGCAGCCGCCAACATTTTGCTGATTGGCTTCAGGGGCAGCAGTTCTCGTCCCCCTTGCACGAGTTCAATCAACGCCGATAGCCCTGGCCCAAACCCATTGGTCGCCCAGCGCAGCAGCCCCACCAACAGCCCCCCCAAAATAGGAATCAGTGCCAGCGTCCAGTGCCCCCAGATCGACAACACTCCCGACAGTTGCCCCAGCATCAGCTGATTCACAACGCGGATCAAATATCGAAATAACACGACTCCGGCTCCGGCTCCGGTACCAATCAGCAAGGCCAGTAGCAAAACGATCGTATCGGGCGTAGGTTGAATTCGATTCAGCAGCGCCCCAACGCGAACTGGGGACTGGCCTGACGCGGTTTGTTCAGGCAGAATCTGCCCCTCAACATCAGGAGTTAGAGTCATCGTACGGGGAGGCAGGGGGTAGAAGTGCTACTCCTTCTATTTTGGGGGATGTGGTCTCAGACGTGTGACCTAGAAACCAATTGCATGAGAAATCTCTTGATTGTTCTAACTTGATTGTTCGACTGGATAGGGTGGATTGAATCTGGCCTACCGATCCAGTAGTGGTGAGCGATCGCCCCTAACTCAGCAATTGCAATCAACGAGGATCTAGGATGTAATTTGAGGATGGATCGCTGGATTCAGATCTAGATTCACTTCAAACCGCATGACTACTCTTACTGAGTGTGGCTAACCAAATGATCGACCTATACACCTTTACTACCCCAAACGGGCGCAAAGCGTCCATCATGCTCGAAGAGGTTGGGTTACCCTACTCTGTGCATGTGATCGACATCCGCAAAGACGACCAATTTACGCCAGAATTTGTGGCGATCAACCCCAACAGTAAAATTCCTGCCATTGTGGATCAAGCGGCGGGGATCACGGTGTTTGAGTCGGGAGCCATCTTAATTTACTTAGCCGAAAAGGTGGGTCAACTGCTGCCGAGCGATACCAAGGCTCGGTTTAATGTGCTGCAATGGCTGATGTTTCAGATGGGCAGTGTAGGTCCGATGTTTGGACAACTCAACCATTTTCGGCGATACGCACCTGAGCAAATTCCCTATGCGATCGCCCGTTACGAAAAAGAAACCCTTCGCCTTTACAGCGTGCTAGATCGGCAATTGAGTGACCAGGAATTTGTCTGCGGCGACTATTCCATTGCCGATATTGCGATCTTCCCGTGGGTAGCCATTCATGAGTTTCAAGGACTCACCCTCGATGCCCATCCCCATCTCAAGCGCTGGGTCGAAACGGTGCAGGCGCGTCCCGCCGTTCAGCGCGGTATGCAGGTGCCCTAGCGCTGAGCCAGACTGTTCGATATTCTAGCAGCGGCAGTGATTTGAACCACTGCCGTTTGAATCACTGCCGTTTGAACCACTGCCGTTTCCCTTCCTCGCTCCTAACCTCCCATTTTTATGGCCAAACGCATCTCCTTCTGGCTCCTCTGGCTTGGATTGATCGCCTATGCGTTCCTCTTTGCCCCACCCGATCGCCCTGACACCCTATCACTCATCCAAAATCTTTCTACCGGAAATTGGGATGGCATCAATCCACTAGTGATTGCGCTGTTCAACATCATGGGCGTTTTACCGATAGTCTATGCCTGTTTTCTATTGATTGATGGGCGGGGACAAACCGTTCGCGCCTTTCCGTTTGTGATTGGCTCCTTTGCCGTCGGTGCCTTTGCGCTGCTGCCCTATCTGGCACTGCGACAGCCCAATTCCAGCTTTCAAGGTGAAGCCACGGGGTTGATTCGCCTAGTCGATTCTCGCTGGACTGGACGAGCGATCGCGCTTGCTGCTTTAGGGCTGCTCACCTACGGCATTACCCAAGGCAACTGGGCAGATTTTGTGCAGCAGTGGCAAACCAGCCGCTTTATTCACGTCATGAGCCTCGATTTTTGCTTACTCTGCTTACTGATCCCAGCCCTGTTGGGCGATGACATGGAACGGCGAGGTCTAAAGGACAACGGCCTATTTTGGGCGATCGCCCTCACCCCTCTTCTGGGAACACTGGCGTATCTTTCCACCCGGCCAGCCCTTCAACGTGACAATCCATCTGGACGCTAAGCCGCCTTTTAATCCTGCATATATCTAATCCTGCGTATATCTCCTGAATCTTCTACGTGTAATTCAGCAGGTTCAGGTTTCGGTAATGGCTTTGACAGACGCAGCCTGAAACGTATGATTAGTCAAGCTCCCATGCTAATTAAGCTAGCTCAACCACCTTTATCTGGAGCGGTGCCAAGTAAAGATTATCTGAAGGTCGATTGCTAGCGGATGACTGCACGCGAATCTCCGCCTATCCTAGTAACTATCAGCAGTAATGAATCGCAGAGGTAAGTAGCTTATTTATTTATCTCGCGATATTTAGTTTTTTACTGTGTCAAGGGGATGACAACGTACGGTTTTTAGAACAAAAGCGTGCGATGTTTTGAGGATCGTTTAGATCCTAATCTCAGTTCTGTACTCGTTAGTTGTCCTTAATCGTAAGTCAAACCTGAAGTTATGAATCCAATCAAAGTTGTTCAACCCGTTGGTATCATAGACGGCACTCAAGTTGATCAGTTACATCAACAAATCGATGCTGCTGTTGATACGGGTGCTTCCATCATCTTGATGGATTTACAAGATGTGAGCTTTATGGACAGTTCTGGTCTAGGCGCGTTGGTAATCGCCTTGAAGAAAGTGCGAGCAACTGGCAAAAGGTTGTGTATTTGCTCACTTAATCAACAGCTCCAAATTTTGTTTGAAGTGGCGAGCATGGATCTGATCTTCGAAATTTATAAAGACCAAGACGAATTTCAAAAAACGCTACTAGCAATTGCAGCGTCCTAACCTCTCAACCGTTCATGGGCTGTAGTAGCCGTGCAAGAACCCACTTTGCTTTCTCATTGCAGCGGAGTGGGTTCTTGCACGGCTAAGCTTAAGCAGCTAGACGTTAATGCCGCCAGACGTTAATCACAAAATTAATTAAATACAATTTTGAGAATTGAGAGGTCGTCGCTAAAGTTGCTGCTGCTGCTTTGGTTTTGCACGGTCTCTAAGAGTTGATCGAGACCCATAGAATGGGCATTGCGCACCAGCAGATTTAGAAAGGCACCGAGTCCCCAAGCACTTTGGTTAAGGGTGTTGGGCAGGTCATAAATACCGTCACTGTATATGTATAGAGCGCTGCCTATCGGAATATCACAGCGATCGCTCACAAAATTAGCGTCCGGGATCATCCCAATTGGAATGCCGGGGGTGCCTAATTTGTTAAATGCGTCGTCTGCTGGGATGCCATTAGGCGGTGAGGGCAGAATCAAAATGGCTGGAGGATGTCCGGCACTGGCATAGGTAAGTTGCCGTTTGACCCGGTTGTAGACGCCGTACCAAATCGTAAAGTATTTGTCATGCTGGCTATCCATCTGAAACGTTTCGTTCAACCCGCGCAACACATCATGGGGCTGATAAAAATTGACGGTTGGCAAAGATTGCGATCGCAGCAAGTTTAGCATCGTAATCGATGGTAGCGCTGCGCCTAGGCCATGACCCGATACATCCAATAAGTAAACGGCTAGATAGTCGGGATCCAGCCAGAAATAGTCAAAACAATCACCACCTAGCTGACTAGACGGAATAAAACGACTATCGATGCTAACGTCTCCCGTCAGCGGATTTGGAAGCAGCGATCGCACATAGGAAGCCGCTTCTGCTAGTTCTTTTTCTAACAGCTGCTTCTGCATCTGTAAATCTTGGCTTAACAAATGCAGCCGTAATCCAGCACGTACCCGTGCCTGCAATTCATTAATTTCGATTGGCTTCGCTAAAAAGTCATCGGCTCCCGTATCGAGTCCTTGAATTCGATCTTCGATCGCAACCCGTGACGTTAGCAAAATAAAAAAAGTCGTGGAAAGATTTTGATCTGCCTTAACTTGGCGGCAAACCTCTAAGCCATCATATTCCGGCATCATCCAGTCACAAACAATCAGTGCTGGTTTCAGCTGTTGTGCGAGGGCTAGTCCCGTTTTCCCATCTGAGGCGATCGCAACGTTATAGCCTTGGGCTTCTAATGCCCGCATCAAAACTATTTGAATGGTGGCGTCATCATCAATAATTAAAATTTGAGGAATTTGCGGCATTAGGAAACTCAAGCTAGGCCATTGCTGAATAACGAAGTTATAGAATTAAAACAGGGTCTGATATTGCTCTACTTACTGTATCAATCCATCCGGCTATCTACGCATTAATTCTGATTTTTTATAAAAAGGTGCTTACACCGTTGATTGATTAGCTCTCTTATGTTTTATTTGATCTACATTTCCTCGGTGCCCTTCTATCAGAAAGTGCCGCTCATGGGCACTCTATATAAAACATCCTCTGAATTCAGCAGATGCAGAGATAGTGCCATGCTGAGATCTTCTTCATAGTAGAGCCAGCAGCCCAAACCCAGTTTGCCCTAAGCGCCATGGTAATTGCCATAGCTGATCCATTTATACCTAACCAATCAACGTCGCCAGAAAGGTTTGATGATTTTTAGTCACAAGGTATCTTCGGTGAATTTTCTTCAGAGTGGGTTGATTGACGTCACTACCAATCTTGATGACCTCAATCGCGTTTTACTTTGGTTTGACGGGTTTGACCATACTCTGATCCCGTCGCTGGAATGGTTTCAGTCTAAACTGGCGCTAGCTGAGGGGTTTACAAATGCTGTGCGCCATGCCCATCATGGCCTGTTGCCCGACACTCCGATCGAGATTCAGCTTAATATTCTGTTCGATTGTTTGGAAATTCGGATTTGGGATCGAGGGTCTAGTTTTAACTTAGAAGCAATGATTAGATGTCTACCCAATGAAGTCGATCGAGAAGCAGGGGGTGGTCGAGGTTTAAAGCTAATGCAGAAAATGGCAGATGGTTTAAGCTATACCCGAACTGCCGATCAGCGCAATTGTCTCCTATTCGTCAAGCGCTATGTTCGCAGAGACATGGATTAATTTAAAGAGACAACATCAAAATTGGTCTAGGGACGAGGCGCGCTCCAGCCATGCTAGAAGAGACAATCGAGTTTGCAGTGGTATTCGTGACGGCAGCGTCCCAAACAGAAGCGGAGGCGATCGCCCAGTCGCTTCTGGAAGCAAAACTGGCGGCTTGCGTTAGCATCTTGCCGATTCAGTCGATGTATCGGTGGCAAGGTAAACTAGAGCACCAGCAAGAGTGGCAACTGCTGATTAAGACCAGAATCAATTTATTTGGGCAGATTACCCTTCATATCCAGGCAATCCACTCCTATGCTGTTCCAGAAGTGATAGCTCTGCCCGTTTTGGCAGGTACTTTACCCTATTTAAATTGGATTTCTGAGCAGCTAGATTAGCTAGAACTTGCAGAAAAATAACCCTGCTGTAGACGCACATAGTAGTGCTACAACAGGGTTCAATGACTATCGGTAGCCGAGTGATGTTAACTCACTGGCGCTGACGTAGCCAGGGCTTACGCGCGAGGTGTTTAGATCCCCGACTTCTGACTAAAACTCAGCCATAACGCCTGATCTCGTCGTAGAAGTCGGGGATCTTTGCGTCAGCCCGATTAGCTTAAAGCCCCAGAGAGAACTTTGCTCGCTTCTGCTTGCAAAACTGCCACTTTGTCTGTCTGCTCCCAAGGCAAGTCGAGATCAGTTCGACCAAAGTGTCCATAGGCAGCCACATCTTGGTAAAATCGCCCGCCCCGTTCAGCAGGCAAAGCATTTAAGTTGAAGGTTTGAATGATGCCAGCGGGGCGTAGCTCAAACTGTTGTTTGACTACATCTAAAAGGTGATCGTCATCAATCTTCCCAGTACCGAAGGTGTCTAGCATAATACTCACCGGGCGAGCTACTCCGATGGCATAGCTCAGCTGGACTTCACATTTCTCTGCTAGTCCGGCGGCTACAATGTTTTTTGCTACATGACGCGCTGCATAAGCAGCACTGCGATCGACCTTAGTTGGATCCTTGCCAGAAAATGCTCCACCGCCATGCCTAGAGTAGCCGCCGTAGGTGTCTACGATAATTTTGCGTCCTGTTAATCCAGAATCGCCTTGAGGGCCACCAATCACAAACTTACCGGTGGGGTTGACCAGGTAGCGCGTGCTGTCGTTAGGCTTCAGCACAATGTCGGCAAATACAGGCTGCACTACCAGTGTCCACAGGTCTTGCTTGATTTTTGCCTGCACTGCTGTTGGCTCAACAATATCACCGATGGTTTCAGTGTGTTGAGTTGAAATTAGGATCGTATCAATGCCGACAGGCCGACCATCTTCATAGGCAACAGTCACTTGGGTTTTGCCATCCGGTCGGAGGTAGTCTAGCTGACCAGTTTTTCGGACTGTAGCCAAACGACGAGAAATCCGGTGCGCCAAACTAATGGGTAGGGGCATCAGTTCAGGTGTTTCGTTGCAGGCAAACCCAAACATTAAACCCTGATCTCCCGCACCGATCGCATCCAATTCTTGCTCACTCATCTGCTCTCTACGCTCGTGAGCAGCGTCTACACCTTGAGCAATATCGGGAGATTGAGCATCTAATGCAACTAAAACAGCGCAACTATTGGCAGAAAAACCGTTTACTGCATCGGTGTAGCCAATTTCGGCAATCTTTTGGCGCACCAAATCTACATAGTTAACCGTAGCTTTTGAAGTAATTTCACCCGTCAACAAAACCAATCCGGTGTTGACAACTACTTCAGCTGCGACACGGCTTTTAGCGTCTTGGCTTAAGAGTGCGTCCAAAATAGTATCTGAAATTTGGTCACAGATTTTATCTGGGTGACCTTCAGTAACTGACTCAGAGGTAAATAGATAGCGACGAGACAAGGGAGAAACCTCTCTTTAGCGATAGATGGATATCGGAGTTTGGGGTTAACTCAGGAGAATATCATAGATTGTGATCGCTCAGGCAAACCACATTAATAATCACCCTAATCTCCAGTGGGCAATTAGACAATAGGGTCAGGCAACATCTATGTTGGGCTAGGCCACTAGGCGCAAATTTGAATCTCGTTGAGTTGATTAATGAATACATTTGCTTGCTTTAGAGATTCCAGATCGGTTCGCCCCCGCACGATGGCGATGCAACCGGCTACTTGGGCGGATACTGCCATTTGGACGTCTGCAATCGAGTCTCCCACCATCAGAGTGGCTTGAGGAGACACATTTAAAGCAGAGCAGGCTTGGTGTAGCAAGCCTGGGTCGGGCTTGCCAGGGCCGTCATCTATGCCCATAGAGAGCTGTATGTAATCTTGTAAATCGTACCGTTTAACGAAGTTGAGGACGTTGTCGGACGTATCGGCGGAGAGAATGCCAAGCTTGACGCCTGCGATCGCCAACCGCTGAAGTGTCTCTAAACTATCTGCAAATAGGGGGGTATGGTCTGCTTTGTGAGGAACGTAGCGATCGGCTTCGGCAAAAGCTGCCTGCACCAGCTGTAGCGACTCTATCCAATTTCGTCCGGTTTCCGCAACGTAGGCGGCTGATGCGATTTCGTTGTCTCGCCGGGTGCCGATCGCCATTAACCCGGCTAGGTTCATCCGATCCCCCTCAATCCCAAACGCCATGAGCAGCGGCTCTTGTACCCCTGGAATTTTGGCATCAATCAGGCGCGATCGCCGCTGGCCTAGGTTCCTCAAAAACGATTCAGAATCTGCCAGAGTGCCATCTTTATCAAAGATAATGGCCTCTATGCCGGAAAACGTCATATCTTGGCATCGGATGTTAACCAAAAGAATTCTCCCAACAAAGCAATGATTAAGACTGTTATTAGTGAGGTTGATTGCTAATAGGGTTAAGCAAGAAATAACCCACTAAAAAAGAGGGCGTTGACCCTCTTTTTTAGATATTTAGTCCGATCGAGTCAGAACACGCCTATTCTAATCAGACCAGAACTAGTCTGCTGCAAGAATCGGCTCTTCTTCTTCCAGAGGCTCCTCGGCACTAACTTCAATTGATGCTTCAGCCGCTGCCTCAACCGGGGCTTCAGCCGATGCTGGAGGTTGAAGCATCTTCTCACGATAGCGAGCAGCCATCTCCTCTGCCTTTTCGTAAACGATCTCAGGATTCTTAACCATGTCGCCAGGCTCTGGCTCCAATTGCTTAGTTGAGAGAGAAATTCGTCCTCGCTCTGCATCTAAGTCAATAATCATCACCTTCACTTCATCATTCACGTTAAAGACGCTATGAGGGGTGTCGATGTGATCGTGAGAAATCTCAGAGATATGGAGCAATCCACTAACACCGCCAATATCGATGAAAGCACCATAGGGTTTGAGACCACGCACTGTCCCGATCACAACTTCGCCTACTTCCAGTCGATTCATCTTGCGCTCAACTAGCGCCCGACGATGACTCAACACAAGACGGTTGCGATCTTCGTCTACCTCTAAGAACTTGAGTGGGAGATCTTCACCTACCAAATCTTCTTTGGGCTTGCGGGTGCTGATATGAGAACCAGGGATAAATCCACGCAATCCTTCTATTCGCACCAAGGCTCCACCACGGTTGGTTGCAAACACGGCAGAACGAACGGTTGCGTCTTCGGTTTGTAGCTGCCTTACCCGTTCCCAGGCGCGCATGTACTCAATTCGACGGATAGAAAGGGTGAGCTGACCCTCCTCATTTTCATCCGTCAGAATATAGAATTCTCGAGTTTCGTTGGATTGAAGAACCTCTTCGGGGTTGTCAATCCGGTTGATTGACATTTCCTGGATAGGAATGTAAGCCGCCGTTTTAGCGCCAATGTCAATCAGAGCGCCTCTCGGTTCCAAACTAAACACGGTCCCTGCCACCACATCGCCGGGATTAAAGTGATAGTCGTACTGGTCGAGAAGGGCGGCAAAATCTTCGTGAGTAAAACCAATATCTGCTTTTTCCTGATTGACCATGCTTATCGTTTCCTAGTGTTCGTCTCCGTCGTATTAGTTGAGTTCTCCTTCAAATGCACACCATCTCTGGCGACTGTGCACCCTAGAGGGGCTGAGTCAAGGTCTCTAGTCAAAGCCTCTGTCGTAAGAGATTCACATCCGAGTCATATAGTTATATTGACCCTAGGAGATCCAATATACCTCAGAGGCAGACCTGAAGGACAGCTTTTCAAGAATTTTTCTTAATTCTCATCGTCAAGCTGCTTTTAAGGCTGCGCCAGTAGATTTATTGCGGGCGTAACTCCTAATGCAGGATTGAGGGGGTAGACGTCTCTCTTTCTTCCTCTTGAGCAACAAATTCATTGATGGCGGAGGCTGCGGAGGCTGTAGCGGTGTTTTGCAGGTGGTTGAGAGTGTCTACAAAATCGCGAATGCCTCGAAACTGCCGATAAACAGATGCAAAACGAATGTACGCTACCTCGTTAACGGTTTGAAGACGCTGCAAAATCAGCTCTCCAATTTCGTAACTTGGGACTTCTCGGACAGCGCGCTGTTGCAGTTCGGCTTCTATTTCATCGACCAAGTTTTCTAACTCTACGGGTGAAACACCTGTTTTTTCACAGGCACGCATAATCCCTCGCAGCACTTTAGAGCGATCAAATGACTCGCGATCGCCATTTCGTTTAATTACTACAATTGGAACAAATTCGATTCGTTCGTAGGTAGTAAAACGGCGTTCACACTGGAGGCACTCTCGCCGTCGTCTGACACTTTGACCAGATTCGGCGGAGCGCGACTCTAGAACCCTATTATCGGGAAATTGACAGAACGGACATCTCATGAGGAAAGTCTTCTGGGCGATCTAGATCAATATCTACTGTGGATAGACTTGGGCAATTAAGACGCTATCTTTAGCACTGCAATCATACTGCAATTTTGATCATAAGAAACTGAGCTACTAACTAGGTTTATCTAACTAAATAGATTAGCTAGACAAATTTCGTTAGTAGCTCAGCAGGAATCAAATATTCAATCTAACGTCAAGGATGTAACTTCAAGGTTGGAAACCTAGGATAGCTAAGCCCAAAGATTTAGTCTTTGGTAATCCGAGGAGCTTCACGAAAGGCGATCGCAAAGAAAAGAAGCCCTAGAGTGCAAATCAGGAGAAAAACGTAAATCAAGCTTTCCATAACCTAAGCTCCTTAATTGCCAGCATACTTACACTGTACAAACAAACTGAGAAATTTTCTGAAAAGTTGATTGCCTTTGCCCTTAGGCTACAAAAATCAACTTTTATCGATCCTGTTAGGCCAGAACTTAAGAGCTGTTCCACCAACCCAAAACTGACGTTAGTGGAACAGCTCTCAAAACTAGCAGCGAACTCTAAACAGGCTCTTTACGACGAGTAGATTTATCACCTAACTTCGCAAAGAAACCCCACTCCACTTGCTCTTCAGACAATTCAGGGTCAATCCCAGCAAACACATCTCGGAAGATGGTGCGGGAACCATGCCAAATGTGGCCAAAGAAGAATAAAAGTGCAAACACAGCATGACCGTATGTAAACCAACCGCGAGGGCTAGTCCGGAACACGCCATCAGAATTTAAGGTCTCTTTGTCGAATTCAAATGGCTCCCCTAGCTGCGCCTTCCGGGCATACTGTTTCACCAACGCTGGATCTTTAAAGGTTTGACCCCCCAAAGCACCACCGTAGAAGGTAGCAGTTACGCCAGCTTGCTCAAAACTGTATTTCGACTCAGCCCGACGGAACGGAATGTCGGCTCGAATAACGCCATCGCTATCCGTCAAAATGACCGGGAAGTTCTCAAAGAAGTTAGGAATTCGACGAACCGTTAGGTTGCGACCTTCAGCATCTTTGAACATGGGATGTCCCAACCAGCCTTGAGCAATGCCATCACCTTTGTCCATGGCACCCGTACGGAACAAGCCGCCTTTGGCAGGGTTGTTGCCGACATAGTCATAGAAGGCAAGCTTCTCAGGAATGGCAGCCCATGCTTCTACAGGACTCTTGCCATCGGCAAGAGCGACATCAACGCGCCGACTGAGTTCTGTTTGGAAATAGCCGCTATCCCATTGATAGCGAGTGGGGCCAAACAGTTCAATTGGGGTGGCGGCACTGCCGTACCACATGGTTCCTGCGACAATAAATGCCGCAAAAAAGACGGCAGCAATACTGCTAGAGAGCACGGTTTCGATGTTCCCCATCCGCAGCGCTTTGTAAAGCCGCTCAGGAGGTCTAACGGTGAGATGAAATAGACCCGCAATAATGCCCACCACGCCAGCTGCAATATGGTGAGCTACGATCCCACCTGGATTGAACGGATCAAATCCCTCTGGCCCCCAGGATGGGGCCACTGGCTGCAGACTTCCAGTTAATCCGTATGGATCAGACACCCACATGCCGGGGCCAAACAGCCCAGTCAGGTGAAATGCGCCAAATCCAAAGCAGAGTAAACCAGACAAAAATAGATGAATGCCGAACATCTTGGGAAGATCTAGGGCAGGTTCGCCTGTGCGAGGATCTCTGAATAGTTCTAGATCCCAGTAAACCCAGTGCCAGCAGGCCGCCAAAAATAGCAGACCTGAGAGCACAATATGAGCAGCAGCGACGCCCTCAAAGGACCAAAAACCAGGGTTGATTGCTGCTTCACCCGTAACGCTCCACCCTGCCCAAGACTGGGTAACACCCAATCGGGACATGAAGGGCATGACAAACATGCCCTGACGCCACATGGGGTTCAGGACTGGATCGGTAGGGTCATAGACCGCTAGCTCATAGAGAGCCATGGAGCCAGCCCAACCCGCGACCAAAGCAGTGTGCATGAGGTGTACAGCAATCAGTCGGCCTGGGTCATTTAGAACAACTGTGTGTACGCGATACCAGGGTAGTCCCATTGACTACGCGCCTCCTATACGTTTCAATGCCGTCTTGAGCTTTTTATTAAGCTGCTAGATACTAGTAAGACTACCAGATCAAGCCTCTCTAGGGATGCCCCTCTATCTAGAAATACCTTTATTTGACGGCTCAAATAGAGTTCTTTTAGATAGGTTGACAATACAGTTGTAAAAATGAAAGTGTATAAATAAATGTAACCATTGCTTGGGGTTGAACGCAAGCACGGTTATTGGCGTGGGGCTTAAAGCTTAGGAATAGCAAGGGATATGGCTAACATTAAGTTTGTTAAAGAAAATCGAGAAATTGTTGCTGCTGATGGAGGAAATTTAAGATTTAAGGCGCTTGAAAACGGTATCGACCTGTATACCTTTAAGGGAAAGATGATGAATTGCGGGGGATACGGTCAATGCGGCACTTGTGTGGTGGAGATCGTAGAGGGGATGGAGAATCTTTCACCCCGGACTGACGTTGAAGATCGCAAGCTGAAGAAGAAGCCTGCCACTTACCGCCTTGCGTGCCAAACGATTGTAAATGGCTCAGTCTCAGTGGTGACTAAGCCAAAACCGGGCGAGACGCTCAAGACGGAACCGTAGGCCGATCGGATCGACCCAGATCCATCGATCGCTAATTAAACCATCGCCTGATGTCGCCAAGCGTTCTGAGCGTCAGGAGGACGGCAGTGCCCAGCCAGCTCTATGTTAAAGGGATGACTGGGTATCATTTCCTCAAACGAATCTTGAAGACGCAAAGTTCGTTTTCCCTCTAGTGGTATTCTTGGAGTATGAGGTTTGCCAGTCTTGGTGTAACTTTTAGATGTAATTTGAGAGGCTAAGTCTCATGCAAGTTAATGATCTTGGGTTTGTTGCCAGCCTTTTGTTTGTGCTGGTTCCGACCGTTTTTCTGTTAATCCTTTACATTCAAACGGCTAGCCGTGAAAGTGGCAAGTCTAAGTAAGGACGCTTCAATAGTTTGAGCTAAGTGGCTTGAGCTAAGTGGCTTGAGCTAAGTGGTTTAGCCTCGGCTCGGAAATTGATAAAGAAATTTAAACTTTTATTAGTTTTTAGAGGTGCTGGCCGATTTTCTGGCTACACCTCTATTTTTTGGGCGAAATATTTTGCTTGCGGCGCTGATTTTGCAACGTATTTCGCTCCCAAAAGACGCGATCGCAATAGCCTTGGATTTGGCGATCGCCTGTCGCCAAATCTAGTCGTTTCTCGGCCAAGCAGGCATAGTAGGTGTCTAGCTCAATTCCTACAAATTGGCGATTCAGTTTTTTGGCCACCACAGACGTTGTCCCAGAGCCAAGAAATGGATCTAACACGACTCCCCCGGGAGGTGCACTAGCCAAAATAATTTTAGCTAAAAGCTTTTCTGGTTTTTGAGTCGGGTGATCGGTATTTTCGGGCATCGACCAGAAGGGAATGGTCAGGTCTGTCCATAGATTAGAAGGTGCCGTCAACCGAAAGTTGCCCTCAGCGCTACGGCTCCAGTCTTTGGGTTCGCCATTTTGAGTGTAGGGTGCCAAAACTCGGCGCTTGAGCTGCACAGCAGCGGCATCAAAATAGTAAGACTGCGACAGGGTACAAAACCAGATATCTTCTGAGCAATTTTTCCAATTCGCCTGAGCGCCGCGACCTTTTTCTCGTTCCCAAGTAATGCGGTTGCGAACATGGAAATAGCGCGACGCGACTTCATATAGCGCCGGAGATGACTGCCAATCGCCACATAGGTAAATGCTCGCTGTGGGCTTTAACACTGGAACTAGCCGCGACAGCCAACTGTCGAGCCAGTCGGTATACTCATGCAGCGATCGCCGTTTCACACTCTGCTGATTAAACTGCTTACTGAGATTGTAGGGCGGGTCTACAAATAGTAAATCTACAAACCCATGGGGTAGCCAATCTAGTACCTCAAAAATGTCTTGACAAATCGTGCGATTGAGAATTTCTGCCGGTTCAGCCTTCCCTGTGAGGTTGAGTAGATAGCTGAGGTAATGCGATCGCTCCTCTTCTGTGAGTTTTAATGTCCGATTTTGGGGGGCGGCAGCTTTCTCCACGAATCTATATCCAGCGTTTAATTCTACTCATGCTAATCGTTAGCAGCTTTTTCGAGGGAAAAAATGAAAATTCTTTTGAAAAGCTGATAAAAACAGGACGTGGGAACTACGTCCTACGTCCTGCTTTAAGGAATTAATCTAGACTATTCTTTGATCTCACGTCACTGAGAGCAACGGCTCCCTGTCAGCGAAAATTACGACCGTTAGGAAGCGGCGGTAATTACATTTCGAGGCAGATAATCAGCACCTTGCTTCGTAGCACAGAATCCCATATCAACAGACTGATTCGGTTGTAGGGTCTGTGACCAGCTGGGTGGCATGGCTGTATGTCGCAAACCCTGGCGAGTAAACGTACCGTTCCAGCTTTGATTCACCACCGCTTGATTCATATCAAACAGTACACGCCAATTGCGGACAGCTGTTGCGCCTGCGTTTGTAACCCGAATTCCCGCGCAAAATCCTGCCTGCCAGTCAGACTGCATTGACAGAACTGCTCTTAGCCCAGCAGCAGCAGGGGGCGGAGGTGGAATAGGACTAGGCGACGGGCTGGGCGACGGACTAGGTGACGGACTAGGTGATGGGCTGGGCGATGGACTAGGCGACGGACTGGGCGATGGGCTGGGCGATGGACTGGGCGATGGACTGGGCGATGGGCTGGGCGACGGGCTGGGACTAGACGATGAACCAATCCCCGGCACGGGTAACAGCTGGTTTAACAACTGTTGCTTAGCGGTCTGAATGGTTCGCCAGTCGTCGCTTAGAATACCACCGGTGTCTCCACTGTTTGGGTTCCAGCTCCAGTAAGAAAAACTCAGCTTTTTCTGATTGATAAAGCTCACAAAGCGGCGCTGCCAGATCCCCTCTTTAGAGCGATCGTCTACTAACCGCCCGCCAAACTCTCCAATAAAGATTGGCGCAATTCCCTGTGTTGCAATATAGTTGAACCCTGTTTCCCAACGAGCGTCTAAGTTCTGCGGGAACGTGGGTTCCGAGAACCAAGATTGGTCAAAAACACCTGCTCCATATTCATGGGGAGAATACACTAGCTTTCTCGAATTAGAAATCCGAACTGGATAGTTTCGTACCCCTTCTAAATTGCCACCCCACCAGTGGGTCGGGAGGCGTTGCCCAGGGACATTGCGCTCAACCCCTTCTACCACAATCAGCCAGTTTGGATTAGCGGCTAGAACAGCGTTACCGGCACGCTCAGCCGCTAATCGCCAGTCTGTGGCATTATTGCCCGTTCCCCAGCTGGCTTGACCATGGGGTTCATTTTTCAAGTCAGCCCCGATCACATTCCTTTGGGTTTTGTAGCGATTGGCCAACATTGTCCAGGTTTGAATCCAGTCTGCTTCGGTAAAGCCATCGCCGTACCACAGCTCTGGGATACGTTGATCGTTTAAGCGGTGGCTATCGAGCAGAATCATTAACCCCTGACGTTCGGCCTCTTTAATCACTAGATCCATGATTTCTAGAGGCGTTTTACCCTGAAACTCTGCATTCCCGCCCAGAGAAAAGTTCACTCCACTAATGTTGGTGGAGCGTAATGACTGTACTGAGTAGGGTAAGCGAATTACGTTATATCCCAAACCTTTAATTTGAGACAGCATCTGTTTGTAGTCGCGCTCCCACAACCCATGGGGCACATGCAGATCTGTTTCTATGCCGAACCAATTAGCTCCTCTGAGCAATACCGTTTGTCCCTGACTGTCAATAATTTCCGCACCTCGGGTAGACAAGGGCGGTTGGATAACGGTTGCTGCATTTGCTACACTCACCATTGGCGGCAAGATCCGAAATACGAATGTTACAGAGATAAGCGCTGCCAAAAAGTAGGCTATTACTCGTCTCTGCCGTCTTCCTAGACCCAGTTGCCCTTGCCAGAAAGACCAGAACCCCCAACGCTCGGATGCTGTAAGGCTTGGCTGCCTTCCAAGCCGACTTCGCAGCGTTGTAAATAATTTGACGTTCATTTTAGATCCCCTCGACATAAATACATCATGAAGAATGCAGGCCGATGAATCCAAATTCATTTACCTGATTCTGTTTGACCGCTTTCTTATACATACAGTTCCAACCATATCCCGGATTATTAAAGCTGCTTTAAAGCTCATTTGAAGTTGGCATAAAGTAAAAAAATGATCCGGATTCTTCTAAAGACCTATTTAAGAACAAAATATTTTTCATTGTTTATTTAGTCTCGGCACTACTTTTATTTCCTTACTTTATGGCAAATCAATTTAAATCGGTTTGGCGCATAATTTCAGTCGAATTTTGGAATTTGAATGACAAATTATCTCTATTCTCAGTATATCTACGGTTGGAAAAGCTAGGCCAGCTGGGCTATTCAGTAACTTTTTGAAAATAGGGTATTGTTTCACAGCCTATATTTATAAAATAGTGCGCGCACAGAAAAATGCTGACCTCTAGGTATTAAAAGGCATGTTCTGAGTTGGTAATTGCAAAGTTCACTTGAGCTTTAAGCACAGACTGTTGGTCTTTACAGAACCGACACCACATGCTCCATTAAGGCAGGTTAACTTGTATTCACAGCAGACAAATGAGTGAACCTAACTACCAAGAGCTTACTTAAACAAGACGCTTGACTAGTTAGAAAAATCACACCGCGTCCTGCCTGTACCTCCCTCGGTCAGTGATTTAATGTTGTTGTTGGGTTTCTGAACTATGAGCTTTCCTCGTCACCTCCTCGCCTCTTCTTTGTTCGCAGCCACTGTTTTCTCTGCTGCCACGTTTCCTCTAGCTGCAATGGGTTCTCAGCCTCTGACCATTCAATTAGACGAGCAACCCATGTTTGCTGGGCAAATTAAGGAACTGGCAGGACCATACGTAGGGTTGGCAACTGTCATCAGCTTGGGTGCGGGTGTAGCCAGTATGGCAATGATGAGCTGGAGTAAATCGTCTCGTAAGCTAGGTCACGCTGAAGATGAAATGTCAGTTCTGCGCCAAGAGCTGCAAAATAAGGAAAATCAAATCGAGCGCTTAAGATTTTCTGACTCTAAGCTAGCGGCTGCCGGATTAGAATCCTTCTTAGAGCCTAAAGAAGTGGCTATGACGGCCACCCTGTCAACGTCTGAAGCTGTAGCTGAGCCTCCTGTTGCAATTCTGAGTACTCCTGAGCCTCGCGTAGAGATTGCTAAAGCATCTGAAGTGACCTTGACCCATCAAGCTGAAGCCCAGGCTGAAATGGCTATGGCTCAGGCTCAGGCTCGTATGGGTCTATCTCAATCGACCCAAACTGCGATCGCGTCCAGCACCGACCACAAAGTCGAAACTCCCAAACAGATTGATGAGCTTCTGAGTCATCTGAAGCAAGTAATGTCGCAAATTGAGAAACTCAACGGTGACGCTGATGCTCAAAACTGCATCGCCAAAGTTCCTAGCACGGTGTGGCAACAGCAGCGCTTAGCGTCCTAAGCTCACTCCTGTTCAGTCTTTCCACCATCAAGATGTGTAGAGGTTAGAGATCCCGACATAGTAGCCGCCATACCCCAAAGGGGTATGGCGGTTTTTTATAGCCAGCGCTGAACGAGTGATTAAGCTGCAATCAGCACAACTGATAGTAGGGCAAGCAAAATTCCTGCGGCTTGTTTCAGCGTGACCGTTTCATGTAGAAAGACGGTTGCCAAAAAAATACTCACAATAGGATAGAGGGCGGAGAGTGTTACTACAAACGTTACAGAGCCTTTGGACACGGCGGTGAGAAAGAAAAAAGCGCCCATGAATCCCAACATTCCTGTGGTCAGCGCTAAGGCAATGCCTCTAGGGTTGACGTCGAGCTGAAAGTTAAGTTGAAATAGGGCGATCGCCCCCAGCAACATGGCTCCAAACACCTCATAGACGATTGCGCTTTTGGCGTCGAGGTAGCGGGTTGTGAGCTTTGGCAAAAAGCCCCAAAGACCCCACACTAAAAAGGCACCAAATGTCGGCCACATCCACTCTTTGATCATGGGTTCTCAGGTTATAAATTAAGACGTCTCGGTTGCGCTCGCTCTAGCTCTGAAGCGGGAGGGGTGAGTAAAACGCTAAAACTGGTATAAAGCTTACCAGGATTGACGAGAACAACGGAACTGTTCAATGGGGCTTCATCCCCGTGTTTGTAGTCGGGTAGGCGTCAGTTTTGAGGAAGTCTCCGAGATGTATGAGGTCAGCCATCTAGGCCATGTGTTCCAGCTGTTGCCGGAAAAAGCAATCTATATTGAAAGCTTGCAAAGTTTATTGATCGCGGATGTTCATTTGGGTAAGTCTGAAACATTCCAGGCGCTGGGAGTCCCGATTCCAAATCAGGTAAACCAGCAAACGTTAGAGCGGCTGCGATCGCTCTGCGTAAAATTTAATCCTAAAACGCTAATTATCTTGGGTGATTTATTTCACTCTCGACTGGGGTTAGTCGATGAGGTGCTTGAAGGTTGGTCTAAATTTTGTCAGGAGACGTCTAGTCACATTCAGCTGATTGTGGGCAATCATGATCGCCACCTGATTTCAATGCTGAAGCATTGTGAAATGGAGTGCCATTC
>CASBQJ010000505.1 GCA_949127705.1 Synechococcales cyanobacterium PMM_0085 | reverse complement strand
TCACCCAAGCGGTAGAGGATGGAGCGCCTAAATTTCAGCTGGGTGGCTCCGGCGAGATCGTTGATTATGCCGTCAAAATGCAGCAGTTTCCCCAAGACACGCTGTTGACCGAGCTGTATGAGCGCGGCGAGCTAACCGAAGCGCTGCTGCAAGAGTTGGCGGCGGTGATTGCCAAGTTCCATTTGGGAACCACCACAAACGACTACATTTGCAGCTTTGGTGAAGTGTCGCAGGTGCGGCAGGCGTTTGACGAGAACTACGAGCAAACCGAGCAATATATTGGCGGTCCCCAGACACAGCAGCAGTTTGACCAAACGCGAACCTATAGCGATCGCTTCTTTGCCGACCATGAGGCGCTATTTACTGACCGGATCCAAAATGGTCGAATTCGCGAGTGTCATGGTGACCTGCACTTGCGTAACATTGCCTACTGGCAGCAGCAGTTTTTTCTATTCGACTGCATTGAGTTTAATGAACCGTTCCGCTTTGTCGATGTCATGTATGACATTGCCTACATCGTGATGGATTTGGCAGCTCGCCAGCGCCCTGATCTGAGCACCGTATTTCTCAACGCTTATGTAGAGCAAACGGGCGACTGGGAAGGACTACAAGTGCTGCCGATCTATGTTAATCGGCAAACCTATGTGCGCGCTAAAGTCACCTCATTTTTACTCAACGACCCAACGGTGCCCATAGACGAGAAGCAAAAGGCATCGGACACCGCTGCGCTGTACTATCGGTTGGCCTGGGCCAGCACCCAGCCGCAAACCGGACGGTTATTCCTCATGAGTGGGCTGTCAGGGGCGGGCAAAAGCACCACCGCCCGTCAGCTCGCCCGCCGGGTGGGGGCGATCCATCTGCGCTCTGATGCCGTTCGCAAGCACTTAGGCGGTGTTCCGCTAGACCAACGCGGCGATGCGGCGCTCTACACCCCCGAGATGACGCAGAAAACCTATGAGCGGCTGCTAACATTGGGACTGGCACTGGCTCAAACCGGCTACACCGTCATTTTGGATGCGAAGTACGATCGCGGCTCACGGCGGCAAACGGCGATCGCTCAAGCAACCGCTCATCAGCTGCCCGTACAAATCCTCCATTGCACGGCTCCGCCAGAGGTGTTGAGCGAACGCGTGCGCCAGCGCACAGGCGACATTGCCGACGCCACCCCCGACATTCTGGCCGCTCAGTCGTTTGAGCCGTTTACACCCGCCGAATCAGAGTATGTTAAAACTCTAGACACCACACAGAATATAGAAGCAGCGCTAAATCTTTTACTGGCATAACCCATGACCAACGATGGATTTACAGTCGGGCTAAAACTCTGGATTATCTTTATGGTTGCCTTTGTGCTGCTGAGATATCCAGTGGTCTTCAGTATCTTTCTCGGTGCCCTAGCGGGGTGGGCCGGTGGAACCATTGCGGCGTACCTCAAACAGGCCAAACCGATTGTCCAAACCGATCGGCTCAACCAACTATCGGGGTTGTCTAAACGGCTGACCAGTCAACTGGGCTGGCGGCAAGACGCTGCCGATGCCAACGCTGCGCGCAAAGAGCAAGCCAGCGATCGCGCCAGTCGCCGTGGGTGGCTTGGGCGGCGTAAACCGCCCTCGTTTCGATCCCGTCGATAGCAGCTAGGGGCTGCAAGGCTGCCGCTAACGTGCTAGTTCTGTCACCACAGTGGGTAAGCCTTCCTGGGAAACCGGCTGGTTGAACAGCACCATGGTAGTGGTCTGGTTGGATTCAAACCCAATGCGCTCGTAGAATTTTTGTTGATTGGTCGTCATCAGATAGACCCGCTCCACTCGGTTGACATCAGGGTGCATCAGCACAGTTTCCACCAACTTACGCCCCAGCCCAGCGCCCTGATAGTCTGGATGAATCAGCACATCCCAAATGGTGGCGCGGTAAATACCATCCGAGGTGGCGCGGGCAAACCCGATCAGGCGATCGCCATCCCAGGCCGTTACGACTGGGTTACTGTGAGCGATCGCGACCTGCAAGTCTTCTACGCGCCGATCCTGCGCCCAAAACGCTGTCACATGAAATAAACCCTGAAGCTGGTGCAAGTCGATATCACGGGCACCTTCACGACTACCTTCACGAACACCCAAGCTCCATGAGTTTTGATCGTGAACACAAAATTGAACGTGACTACAATCCATTCTGCCTAAACTCCCTCCCCTGTAGAACCGACACAGTTTTCAATCGTCTAGCGTCCTAAACCCAACTAGATCCTGGTCATATCGATAAAATTGCTGCCTCTGCTGCTGCCTCTTTACAAAAGCGGCTGGTGCATTTACGAATCTTAATCGAGAACAGCAGGTGCTGAGACTTATTTTTTGACGGCGATCGCCGTTTGGAAAACGCGCCCTCAAAAGTGGGTAAAATGGCAGTTACCGCAAGCCGATAGAATCAGCCTCTAGCTTAAGTTAGATCTTCGCTCTACACTTCACCCTGAAGGGTCATCTAAGGGAGTGGTGCTAAATGGTAGCCCTGTTGACAGAGTTGATCTTTATTCCCCAAAAGCTGCCCAAAAGCTGCCCAATCAGGCTGTCAAGAGCAATAATCATGCCTGTGTCAAATTTTATCAGCTCTAGTAAATAGTACTAGAGTACTAACCAAGGATTTAGGGCATAATAGAGCCATTGCATATAGAAGCATATGAGTTTAAACACAGTGACATTGGTCGGTCGTGCTGGGCGCGATCCGGAAGTGAAGTACTTTGAATCGGGTAGCGTGGTCTGCAACTTTACGTTGGCTGTGAATCGACGCAGCAAAAATAGGGACGAGCCAGATTGGTTCAATTTGGAAATGTGGGGGCGCACCGCAGAGGTGGCCGCTAACTATGTCCGCAAAGGTAGTTTGATCGGCGTCAGTGGCTCATTGAAGTTCGACAGTTGGAAAGACCGGGCTACTGGAGCCGATCGCACCAGTCCAATCATCCGAGTCGATCGGATGGAACTGCTTGGGTCTAAGCGAGACAACGAAGCGGGTTCCAGCAACAGCTACGCAGATGACGAATTCTAGCGTCTAAACAGCAAGCCCGATTTTTAACCGCTGCCGCTAGGCGGCAGCTCTTCGCAGCAACATGGTCATGCAAATTTCCCACTTTTTACATGCTGCCGTGGTGGTTTCTGACTTAGCGCAGGCAGAGCACTTTTATGGCACCGTCTTGGGGCTACCCAAGATAGATCGAGCCTTGCGATTCCCTGGCGCATGGTATCAGCTGGGAGCTGGACAAATCCATTTGATTGCCAACGATCCCGGCTTCATGCCCCTCCAGGCGTCTGCTCAGGCTGCTAAGTGGGGTCGAAATGCCCATCTCGCTCTAGCCGTGGTAGATTTGCAAGCGGCCAAACAACAGCTCCACGCTCACGGCTACGAGGTGCAGCTTAGCGCTTCGGGTCGCTCAGCCCTATTTGTAAAAGACCCAGACGGGAATGTAATTGAGCTGAGCGAGTAAACCACTGCCTATGCTTCCCCGTCGGATCAAAATCTGCGGTATCACCAAACCCGAACAAGGGCAGGCGATCGCCCAACTGGGAGCAACGGCGCTTGGGTTTATCTGCGTTCCCATTTCGCCTCGCTATGTGACGCCCCAGCAGATTCGGCTAGTGGTGGATGGTTTACCTGTAAACCCAGTCACGCGGCAGCAAGTGGATTGCGTGGGGGTGTTTGTCGATGCAACGGCGGCAGACATTGAGCAAGTGGTGGCGATCGCTGGACTACATGCGGTGCAGCTCCACGGCAATGAATCGCCTGAGTTTTGCCAACAGCTGCGAGCTATTTTGCCCAATATTGAACTGATTAAAGCGGTGCGGGTGCGCAATCAGCTTGCCCTAGATCAGGCCCATGCCTACACAACGGTGGTTCATACCCTGTTGCTAGATGCCTATCATCCTCATTTGTATGGCGGCACTGGCGCAACGCTGGATTGGCAGACTCTACAGCAGTTCCATCCGGCCTGTCCCTGGCTCCTAGCGGGCGGCCTCACCCCTGACAATATCAGAACTGCCCTCCAACAACTGCAACCCCACGGGATCGATTTATCGAGTGGCGTAGAACATGCTCCTGGCGATAAGGACTTAGCCAAGGTGGCGCAGTTATTTGAACGGCTGAGCTGAGCGATCCCTCACTTGGCTACAACATTCTTTTATTTTCAGTAAAAATGTGTGGTTTGACAGCTAAAATCATCCGATCTAACTCAGTTTTGTTGCATCTGAGTAGATTGTGTCCCCATAATTCATCTGTGTTATCGGAGCAATCGGTTGCAAGGGCTTCTCCGATCTGTTCAAAGTTCCTTTTAATATCACTTTTTAACCTCTCTGGTTCAGAAAATACTCCGAGAATAAAGACTCTGTCTTCTAAATCGCTGGGAATATGTTGCTTTACATAAGTTAACCGATCTTCATCCTGATCAAAGTCAATCAGCAAGACAATCATCCTTTTTGGAAATCTTCGCATTGCAGAGACATGATTCTCTGTAAAATTACTCACTACTTTTTTCCAACCATTCGCGATCGGTAGAATTTGAATTACAGGCTCATTAACGTTTGAGTTTAAAATGAATCCATTGGCAATTTGGCGATTAGCACTATCTTCGGGCAACACCAGAACATGGGGTTTATACTTCTTATCCACACTCATAATTCTATGTCGCCACGAATCAACGTATCTACCAGATCACCACTGACCGTTAGATCACTGACTAACCTAATCAAAGTTGGCTCTAAGTGACTTTTTCGGTCGAGTACAAAGGTGTTTTCATCTGAGAACTTTCGGATCGCTTCCTCATTATGAGAAGTCACTATAATCTGACCGGTGTTCTTAAATGAGCGTCTGAGAGATGCAATAAAATGTCCAACCTCTGACAGGGAAAGATAGTTATCAGGTTCGTCCCAAAAGCAAAAAAGTGGACCGTAGTATTTGTTGGCAGCTAAGACGACAGCACAAAGGAAAAAGCATTTTTCCCCATCAGACAAGTCTTTAAAGTCAACACTTAGGTTGGCACTCTTTGCTTCAAATCGAACAATCATGCTTTTAGAGTCTTTGCCGATCTGTTCATTTAGAAAATCCTGAATGTCAGGCATAACTTCTCGGAGGTATCTATCAGCCTGTGTGTAGGCGGCAGGGTAGCGACTAAGTAAGCCAGAGAGCCACTCCGCAAAATTTGAACCGTCTCGCTTTGGTTCCAACGTTTCCCCATTAGAGCTTCCAGTCATCAAGCTTGGGATCGGGGCTAAAATGATCATGCGTGCAAGCCAAATCTTGAAAATACGAAGCGGATCAGTCTCTGATTGTTCTTGAATCACCGGTAGGGCAATGAGATGCCAATCAACCAGAAACTGGGCTTCAGGATTTTGTGGGCTAGTGTAAAGGGTGACTTGGGCTTCCTTGCGAGAGTAAATTGGATCGCCTGCAATCAACAGTTTCTCTTCACAAACTCGAAGCTCTCTAAAGTTTTCTGGCAATTCTAATGCAAGGACATATTTATATAGTTTGCTATCAAGTAATACTTCGATTTCAAATCGAATTGGCACATCAGATCTGCCTCGATTGAAATCGTTTGGATTAATAGGACCCTTTCCCTTGTCATCAAGGTCGCGCATCCTATTAATGCCTCGACCGATACTTTGAAGTACTTCCAATGCACGAGCGATAGTTGATTTACCTGCACCATTTTTACCAATTAGAAGGGAGGATGGCATTTCTTTGAGAACCAGCTCGAAGTTCTCTAGGCATCTGAAGTTATGTACATAGAATCTTTGGAGCATAGAAAACACTTCCGAGGAGTGGCACGTGAAAACAGGTCGATCAGCCTAATCAACCAATCTACACTACCAGCAGTTCTAGGAAATTCACAATTGCAGCAAGCTCTAATGGAGTCCAATGGAGTGCGCTGTGTAGATCTCTCACTTCGGATCTTTATCCTCCTGCTGCCTGCTTAGGCCAGGTGAAATAGAACGTAGCACCTGCGCCTTCAGCCGAATTTACTCGGATAGAACCGCCCTCTGTCTCTACGGTCTTTTTGACAATAGCTAACCCGACGCCAGTATTTTCTCTGGTATCGCGGGCTTGAAGCGTTTGAAAAATGGCGAAGATTTTGTGGTGATAGTCTGGATCGATGCCAGGGCCATCGTCGGCAACGGCAAATTCTACCCAGTCTCCTTGATCTTGAACTGAAATCTGAATTTGGCCATCCTCTCGATCGTGATGCTTGATGCCGTTGCTAATTAGATTGGCAAAAACCTGTCTTAGGGGCATCCGTTTGGTCATCAGCGTTGGCATCGTTGGGGCAACGTGAACCGTAAAGGAATCCGGTGGGTCAAGCGAGTCGATCACGTCTGCTAACAGGTCAGCGACGTCAATTTGCTCTGTTGTCGTTTGGGTGCGCCCGACCCGAGAATATTCTAACAAGCCGTTAATTAATGCTTCCATGCGGTGAACCCGCCCTCGCAATAGCCGCATTTGCTGCTGGTTTTCTTCAGGTAGCTGTCCGGCAAGGTCTTCTTCGATCCATTCAGAGAGGTTGGCGATCGCCCGCAGTGGAGCCTTTAAATCGTGAGAGGTCACGTAGGCAAATTGCTCTAGTTCTTGGTTGCGATTTTCTAGGGCGGCGTTAACCTGTCCTAAATTGGCGGTGAGCTGAGACAGCATATCGGCACGGCTCTGGAGTTTTGCTTCGGTTTCTTGGAAGTCGGTAATATCGCGAATAATGGCGATTAGTCGCTGATCGATCTGCATCTCGCTGAGCGAAATCTCAATTGGGAAGGTAGAGCCATTTTTACGGATGCCTGTAGTTTGCCAGGGACGATTGAGCTGAATGGAGTGACTGTTCCAAACCTGTGGAGGTAGGTCATTTGGCTTGGGCAGGGTGCTGTGAGAGGCGATCGCCGTTTCAGCCAACAGTAGCCCCAATGGTTCTCCCACCACTTCCAACGACTCATAGCCAAACATCGTAGTGGCGGTTGCATTAAATAGCTCGATTTTGCCCTGGGCATCCAGCGTCAGTACCCCATCGACCACGTTGGTCACAATCGCCTTCAGCAATGTATTGCTCTCTCGCAGCAGCTGCTCCCGGCGCTGCAACTGATCGTCAACGCGGCTAAACAGGTAAAGTGCCGCCAGTGACCCCAGCAAGCTCACACCAGCCGTGAATCCCAAGATGTAAGTGGTCAGCTCTTGCAGAGTTTGACGTTGCTCGATATAGGCTGTCAGCGTGCGCTGTTCTGTTGCCCGGATGCCACCCACCTGCTCCCGAATGTGATCCATGGTTTGTCGATTGCGGTAAAGCAGCGTTTTCAGCAGTTGCGCTTTGGTCGCGAGTGTCTCCTGGGCGTCTACCACAGTAATAATTTGGTCCAAGATGCTTAGATCTTGCACGACTAAGTTCTCGATCGCTTTAAAGTCGTGCCGGCGAGCTGGGCTGGTCTGCGTTATGTGTTCTAATTGCCGCAGGGTTTTGGGCAAATTAGCCTCAGCCTGTTGATAGGGTGCCAGGTAGAGGACGTTATTGGTAATGCCATAGCCCCTCACGCTAGTTTCGGCATTGAGCAATTCAATTAAAAGCTGATCCATCGTTGAAATGATCAGCGTCGTTCGATCAATCCGCTGGCGAATATCAAGGATATTTTGGCGTGACCAAATCCATGCACTTAAGGTAACGGCCAGACAAGCGACAGGGATAGCAACCACGATTGCGCCCCGATAACGCACTGGCAGGTTGTCCCACATCGCATGCAGTTTTTTAGAAAGGGAGGCTCCTAGCGTTACGGGTTGCATCAAAGGTTCTATAAATGTAGTTATCTGTAGATATATTTAGAATTATCTCAAAGTCAAGATAGCCCTTATATATACCTAGAGTGATAGTTCTAGGCATTGCGAGGCGTTAGTTTTCCTTCCTTGGGTGGATGCTGAGGCGATCGACATCCTCCATAATCGTGAAATAGAAACCGTCGATTGTAATAGAAATGAATGTTAAGGAATTGGCAATGAGCGAGATTAGTGTAACTCTCATTGAAGATCATGACCTTACACGAGTTGGACTGAGGGCTGGTTTGCAGCGGCAGGAAGGGATTCGGGTGATGGGTGAAGCGGCCAACGCAGCTTCTGGTCTAAAAATGCTGGAAACCATGAGACCTGATGTGGCGATCGTGGATATTGGCCTGCCTGATATGGACGGGATTGAATTGACCCGTCGGTTTCGAGGCATGCAGGCGGCGAGTGAGGATGGGTTTAATACGAAAGTATTAATTCTGACCATGCACGACAGTGAGGATTCTGTGCTGGCGGCATTTGCAGCGGGTGCAGATTCGTATTGCATGAAGGACATTAGTGTCGATAAGTTGGCAGAAGCGCTAAAGGCGACTCATGGCGGCAACTCCTGGATTGATCCGGCGATCGCCAGCATTGTTTTGCGGCAAATGCGGCAGAGTGCTCCTCAGTTGGCCGCCATCGATGAGGTAAAAAGGATTAGCATTGGCGGGATTGAGCCAGATGTGGAGCAGCTATTAGAAAGTTCTCCGCTAACGGAACGGGAGCTAGAAATTTTGGAGCTAATTGTGGGTGGATGCAGCAATGCGGCGATCGCCGAAAAGCTATACATCACGGTGGGCACCGTTAAAACCCATGTTCGCAACATTCTCAACAAACTCTGTGCTGATGATCGGACGCAAGCCGCCGTTTTGGCGCTGCGGTCTGGATTAATCAGCTAATCCAAGCTTAAACGATTCAGATGGTTGGGCGCACGGGTAACCTGTAGCTCCGCACGCCATCAACCCATTTCATGGCCTAAAAAACCTCTAAAAAAGTTCTGTTATTTATGAATGAACAAAAACCGTCGGGCGCGCTGGTGATTATCGGCGGCGCAGAGGATCGCGATGGCGACTGCACCGTTTTGCGGAAGTTTGTCCGCTGTTCGGGCGGGGTGAATGCTCACATTGTTGTGCTAACTGCGGCCACGAGTCAGCCGCGAGAAGTGGGTGATGATTACATCCGAGTGTTTGAACGACTCGGTGTAAAAAATGTGCGCGTAATCAACACCGAACAGCGGGACGATAGCGATCGCGCCGAAGCCCTAGAAGCGGCTGAGCAAGCGACCGGTGCCTTTTTCACAGG
>CASBQJ010000504.1 GCA_949127705.1 Synechococcales cyanobacterium PMM_0085 | reverse complement strand
GAATCCGTCAAAATTGGCCCATCCCAACCCATAAAGCGGTGTAGCCCGCCCGCCGCCGCCACAATGCCCTCACCGGGTTGCAGATGCAAGTGGTAAGTATTGGCCAAAATCATCTGTGCTCCTGTCGCTCGGAGCTGGTCGGGTGCCACGGTCTTGACATTGGCCAGCGTTCCAACCGGCATAAACCTAGGCGTTTCTACGATGCCGTGGGGCGTGGAGAACACACCCGCCCGCGCTTTCGTATGACTACAGGTAGCTTGTTTTTGAAATGAAAAACCCACGTGACTAAGACATCACTCCAAAGTAAGGATCGAGCACCCATTAACGTCTGCTTGGTTCTGGTGGAAGGCTGTTTCGCACCGCTTTCACAAAAACGCTCGGACGTCAGTCAGTCTACGACCCTAAACTGTAAACACGTTTAGTTTTTGCAAAAACCCAAAGTTCTGTAGTTTTGTTAAGCGGTCAAAGCGAAAAATTTTCTTCATCGTCGATGCGAACATCCCATCCAGCAGAAAGCACTTCGGTGACAACGGCTTCCAATGCAGCCGCATTTAACCGTCGCGTACTTTGTTCTTCTACGGGGTTGGATACCGGAATCAGCCGCAGCTGACGGTTCTCTTGAACCAAATCAAAACAGGATTGGTTGTTGTCTAGCTGCTTTAGCTCTAAATAATCGAAGCTGTGGACATTGAGGTACAGAGTTCGATTGGCCACCAGCGTCGAGCATTGAGGGTCAGAGAACACCTCCATTACATACCCATCACTCTCGCTGCCAACAACGCCATCCTGAATGTAGCAATAGCGCACACGGCTCAGGTCGGAAAGCAGACGTTGAATATCTTGCTTGTTAACCACAATACCTGTGTCAACAATGCAAGGAGCAGGAAGCTTAGCGTTTCCGGAGGATTGATTGTGGCTCATATCTAGAAAATATTACAAAGTAGCCAGACTTAAAGGTCTAGAAAAATTAAACAGTACCGCTGGCAGGGAAGAATGGCCTGCACACCGGAGAGAGATTTAATGTAAATGAAGCAGAAAATTTGAACATTATCTTGACTCGCAACATCCAAAAAGGTGTCAGGTAATGGTAACTTTTAGAATGGACAGGGCAACCTACTTAAGGGATATACCAGCGGCGCAATCAGTTATCCGGTGAGCCTGTATTGGCGAACTTCCAAAAAACACAACCGCCCTGGAAGAGAAAAGCCTCCCAGAGAGGCGAAGTATTTACCAATAGTATCTCAATATTTTCTGAGTAGCCTGATACAAAATCCTAACAGTAGAGCTTGGAAATTACTTTAGGGATTTTGGCGGGTGCCCTGGCAACAGCACTACCCAAATTATGATGGCAATTTGTGGAACGAGATTCCGCCTTCTGGCTGAACCTATTTTTTGAGCCATATGGTATGTCGGGTAGATATACACCCCGAGCCAACCTGTGATTCAGCAAATGTCTCAGGCGATCGCCTCTCTTTTGGCCGCGATCGCCTTCTATACCTGCCTACCGGTGCCCGCGCATCGAGCGCTTAAATTTGAGCGAGTATCGCGCCTAGCCCCCCTAATTGGCCTGCTGATAGGTGGCATTTTAGGGCTAATAGATAGAGGCTTACAGGCATTGGGCATGCCCAACTTGACCCGCAGTGCTGGAGTGGTGTTGACCTGGGTAGGCATCACGGGCGGCCTGCATTTGGATGGCGCAATGGATACAGCAGATGGCTTAGCCGTCCTCGATCCGCCGCGCCGCCTCCAGGTGATGGCCGACAGCCACAGCGGTGCCTTTGGCGTCATGGCCGCGATCGCCCTGCTATGGCTCAAAACTGCCGCCTTATCCGACCTGTCCGGATCTCGCTGGCTGCTGTTGGTGCTAGCGGCGGGGTGGGGGCGCTGGGGTCAGCAGGTGGCGATCGCCCGCTACCCCTATCTCAAGCCGACTGGCAAAGGCGCATTTCACAAAGCCGCCTTGCCCTCTCTCTGGCATACAGTTCCCAGCCTGCTGCTATTGCTAGGCGTTAGCAGTCTGCCTGCCCTCATGCAACCAGACCACTGGCGGCAAAGTCTCACTGCTGCCGTTGCGGGAGGAGCGATCGCCCTACTCACCGCCGCCTGGTTTCACACTCAGCTGGGCGGCCACACCGGAGACACTTACGGAGCCGTTGTCGAGTGGACAGAAGCGCTGTTTCTCGTCACCTGTACGATGGTCTGGTGAGCAAGCGTTAAGCCAAAACTTACCCCTATCATTCTTTTATGCCCTCTTCCGATTCCCCGATTCAGGCATCCGACAGTCTACTGGCTTGCTCCAAGGCGCTGGGTCTACCCCACATTCAGCGGCATGTTTTTCTTTGTGCTGACCAGACGGTACCTAAGTGCTGTAGCAAAGAGGAAAGCTTAGTAGCCTGGAACTACTTGAAACAGCGCCTGAAGCAATTAGGGTTAGATACACCTACAGCAGATCGGCCATCTTGCGTGTTTCGCACCAAAGCAAACTGCTTACGAGTATGCCAGCAGGGGCCTATCTTAGTGGTATATCCCGATGGCGTTTGGTATCACAGTGTAAACCCTGAGATACTTGAGCGTATTATTGGGGAACACTTAGTAGGGAATCAAATCGTGCAAGAGTATGCATTTTTGGTGCATCCCTTGTTACCTCTAGAGGGTTCTATTGAAGCAATCTAGCGACAAAACATTACATTTGCCAAAAGGGCATGAATCTGCCGGACGATTGCGATCGCTATAGTTATGATGTAGTGAGGTGTGAACCCCCTCGATTACGCTATTGGTGTGCATTAGTTGGTGCAGATAAGTATAAGGCGCGGTGCGATCGCCCAGATTCATCCTTTAGAAGCAGTCAATGTCATTTTTTGACGCTACCTATAAAAGTCAAACTTCACACTCTTTATGCATATTATTTACGACCACTGGATATCATTATCTGCAAGTTTTCATCTCAACTCAGGCATGACGAGTAACCTAGCATGATAAAGGAAGCCAGTGTGGGAGAACACAAGCGACTACTGTTGATTGACGATGACCCAAACCTAATTTTGCTGGTCAAAGATTATCTAGAATTTCGCGGATACGAAGTCATTACTGCAGAACACGGTCAGCAAGCGCTAGATGTGCTGCAAAAAGACACGCCAGACATGATCATCTGTGATGTGATGATGCCTCAGATGGATGGGTATTCATTGGTGGAGCATGTGAGGAAAGATCCACGCACGAGCTGGATTCCGGTACTGTTTCTATCTGCCAAAGGACAAAGCCAAGATCGGGTGAAGGGGCTGAACACCGGAGCCGATGTCTACATGGTGAAGCCGTTTGAACCGGAAGAACTAGTGGCTCAGGTGGAATCATCGCTGAAGCAGGCGTCACGGCTAATTCAGCGGCAAGATAAAGGGTTAGACAATTCGCCTAAAATTCAGGTTCCCTTCGATGTGGAGCTGACCCCTACCGAGCTGCGCGTTGTGCAGTTTGTTGCCCGAGGCATGGCAAACCGCGAAATTGCTGAAGAGCTTAATGTGAGTCAGCGCACCATCGAAAGCCATGTCAGCAACATGCTGGGCAAAACAGGCTTGCACAACCGCACAGAGCTCGCTCGCTGGGCGATCGAAAACGGTATGGCCTAGGATGGCGATAGTTGCCATCTGCTCAACAGAAACGATCCCGTAGAGACGCGATTAATCGCGTCTCTACCAGCCGTCGTCTTCGCTGTCAGGGCTATTCCAGACTTCCAAATCCAGTTCATTTAAGTAGGTCAAAGCGCTATTAATCTGGGGTACCCGGCCGCGTAGCTCTAGATCAAACCAGCCATCGTCGCGAGCATTGGCACCCAAAATTGCCGCTGTAATGTTGACGATGATGCCATAGTGAGACACCAGACGAGAAATCACAGGCTCTTGATGGTAGGTCTTGGGAATCCGTAAGCGGACGCGAGTTTGGGTGACCCGCTGATCTGGCTCAGTCGCTTGATTTACCGTTTGACCGGTAGCGTGATCCGCTGGTTCCCGATCTTCCCACTGTTCTCTGGCGTCATGATTGGATGGGGGGAGCATGCTAAGCCTCCTTAAATGTGGCTAGATAAAAATGTAGCTGGATGCAATGTGGCTGCTGAAACACGATTGCCCAACCCTACTCCTGCACATCGGTAATTCGGCTTTTGCGCTCTACAATCTCTTTTAAAACTAGAGTCACAACAGCTAATAATGCCAGGATCACGGCGGCTGAATACGCTTCCGGCGTTTTGTACTGTTTATAGGCTTCTTCAACAAACAGCGGCAGGGTTTGGG
>CASBQJ010000503.1 GCA_949127705.1 Synechococcales cyanobacterium PMM_0085 | reverse complement strand
GCCAATGCCAACGATTGGAGCAGTTTGCTGCCCGGTGCCAATCCCAGTGAAGTGGTTAGCATTCTGACTCGGCGGCGGCGGCGACGATAGGCGGGATGGGTGATTGTGGGGCGGGACATACCCGGCGAGCTGCATAACTTTTAACGGTGAGCGGCTGCACTGAGGGCAGCACTGACGATGCCTGCAAATAGCGGCATGCCGTCGGTGCTGCCTAGCATCGGATCGGCGGCGCGTTCGGGGTGGGGCATCATCCCTAGCACATTGCCTTGGCGATTACAAATGCCTGCAATGTTGCTTAAGGAGCCATTGGGATTGCCTGCGGTGGTGAGTTGGCCGTCGGCGGTGCAGTAGCGGAACAGCACCTGCCGATTGGCTTCCAACTCTGCCAACGTCTGAGTGTCGGCATAATAGCAGCCTTCGCCGTGGGCAATGGGTAGAGTAATGATCTGCCCGCGCTGGTACTGCTGGGTGTAGGGCAAGTCGGTACGTTCGACTCGCAGCGGCACGCGATCGCAAATAAAATGGAGGTCGCGATTGCGCATCAGTGCCCCTGGTAACTGCCCCACTTCTGTCAGCACCTGGAAGCCATTACAAATCCCTAGCACCAGGCCGCCGCGTTCGGCATGTTGCACCGTCGCCTGCATGGCCGGAGAGAACCGGGCGATCGCCCCACAGCGCAGATAATCGCCATAGCTAAACCCGCCGGGTAAAATCACCAGATCCAATTCCGATAGGTCACTTTCCTCATGCCACACCATCCGCGTGGGCAGATGCAGTAGGTCGCGGGTCACCATGGCAACATCGCGATCGCAGTTTGATCCAGGAAATACAATAATGCCAACGTTCATAGCTGCGCAGGTTTTTAACCTAGTTTTTTAGCTGGGATTAAGTTGAAGCTGAGTCAGTTCAAACCGATAGTTTTCAATCACCGGGTTGGCCAATAGCTGATCACACATGCGATCGATTTGCTCACGGGCAGTCGTCTCATCTGCTGCTGTCAGCGTCACTTCCACATATTTGCCAATCCGCACCTGTTCCACGTTGTCGTAGCCCATATGCTTTAGCCCCGACTGCACCGCTGTACCAGCAGGGTCGAGCACAGAGGGGCGCAGCGTCACGTAAATGCGAACTTGATAGGTTTGATTCATACACCCCCAGTAAACCTGGAACACGCATCTATTCTATGACGGGCGGTGACATGTTGCGGTGTGTCGTGCCATTAAACCCGTTGGTGGACAGGTTGATTTTTCGCAGGTGCAGCGTCCAAAAATCAGCCCTCCTCGCTAGGTTTCAACCATCCTCTAAGATGAACAGATAAGATGGACAGAAGGGAATGGGTGTTTTGCTTGCCCTTACTTTTTTCCGCCTGAGACCATTGGCAGTCGCTAGAGTACAAGTCCATGAAAGCTCGTCGAACTCGCAGCCAGGAGCGAATTCTCACTCTACTCAAAACCCTGAACCAGGCCGTTTCGGCTCAAGATATTCATTCAGAACTGCGACAGACAGGGCAAAATATTGGACTGGCAACGGTGTATCGATCGCTGGAGACACTGAAGCTGGAGGGCGTGGTTCAGGTGCGCACCTTGCCCTCGGGCGAATCGCTCTACACCTCCACGCACGACGATCGCCACCATCTCACCTGCTTGCGCTGCGGCGATTCGATTCCGATTAATGAATGCCCGGTGCATGAGCTAGAAGAACAGCTGCACCGCTCGTACCAGTTCAAAATCCACTATCATATGCTGGAATTTTTTGGCCTTTGCACCCAGTGCCAACTGCTAACAGCCGCTAGCAGTAGCCCGTCAGCGTGAATCGTGTCTTGGTTGCGGTAGACGCGATTCACGCTCCTGTGCAGGATTAGGCTTGCTTTTCATCTACCATCGACATCATCCCTTGGAGGGCAGCAGGGACGCTTTTGGGATCCATAAACATGACTTTGCTGCTGTCGCTTTTGCCAATCGTCGTTCCCATATCCATGTAGCCCAGCGCCAGCAGCATTTGTCCGGCATCGGCGGCGCGAGGGTCGCTCTTGAGGGCTTGGGTCATAATGTGGATGGCTTCGGCAGTGGCCTGGGCTCTTAGCACTTGGGTTTGGCGCTCGGCTTGGGCTTTCAAAATGGCGGCTTTTTGGTCGGCTTCGGCCTGCAAAATCACGGCTTTTTGGTTGGCTTCAACCGCCAACAGTTGAGCATCTGCCTTACCTCTAGCCGAGTTAACGGCTGCTTCGCGATCGCCTTCGGAGGTCAAGATCGAAGCACGCTTGCGGCGTTCTGCCGACATCTGCATCTCCATCGCTTCTTGCACTGCTTTGGACGGAATAATATCGCGTAGTTCTACCCGCGTCACTTTGACGCCCCACGGGTCAGTGGCAACATCTAGCTCGTGCAGCAGGTTTTCGTTGATTTGGGAGCGCGCGGTAAAGGTTTCATCGAGTTCGAGTTGACCCATCTCGGCGCGAATTTGGGTCAGCACCAGATTGACCATCGCGGCCTGCAAATCTTGGACTTTGTAGTATGACTTTTCCATATCGACAATCCGCCAGTAAATCACGGCATCGACTGTAATGGCCACGTTGTCACGCGTAATGCTGGGCTGGGGCGGAATGTCTAGCACTTTTTCGCGGATGGTGTCTTGAAAGGCAACCCGGTCAATGAATGGAGCCACAAAGTTCAGACCTGGGTTGAGCTTTTTGTTGTAGCTACCCAAGCGTTCAACTAATGCTTCGTTGCCCTGATTGATAATTCTGACCGAGCTGGCTAGCCCAGAACCACCCAGCGCTAGAGCAATTAATGCAAAAAAACCTTCCATTGATTCATCTCTCCTAATATTGAATAGCTTGGTCTTGAATAGCGTGACTTGATTAATAGCTTGATCCGTAATCGATCAACTCCGGGGGGCATGCCGGAGGTTTAGTCGTGAATGAGATGCTCGGGCAATACCACCAATGTTGTGCCCTGGCGCTCAACGACGATCACTTTCTCGTTGGGGGCGATCGCCAGCGTGGGGTCATCGCACCGGGCCTGCCAGGAGTTCCCTTCATAGATCACCCGTCCGGTCTGCCCTGGCAAAATGGTGGTTAGTGTTTTCGCCTCTTTAGAATCTTCAATCAATCGAGACTTGCGGATGGGGACTAGCCGCCGCATCAGCAGGGTGAGAATGACGGAGAGCACCAGCCACAACGCGACCTGGATGCTGACTTGTGGCACCACCAACGCCACCAGTGCCACCAGCAGCGCGCTAATCCCCATTGTCAATTCTACAAATGCCGTTGGCAGCAGCAATTCCATCACACACAACGCAACGCCTGCAATCATCCAACTAACCACTGGACTAGGCATGATCACATCTCAGAAAAAGCTTAAGAACGTTAGAGGCCAGAGGCACGACGGGTTGAAAGCTTCAGGGGAAACTCTAAACCGTCACTCCATCATGGCTCAAGACCATCATGCCTGATGCAGGGATTTTAGATAAAGGGATTGCAGAGATAAAGGGATTGCAGAGATAAAGGGATTGCAGAGATAAAGGGATTTCAGAGGAATTAATGCACGTGCTGCAACGATGGAACCGGGGTTCTGGTTTGGGTGTAATTACGCAATTTGCTGATCAGTACATCGAATAGATACAAGGATGGGTAGATGGATTTCGGAGCGGCGATCGCCTTCTGTTAGCCCCTGCGCCACTCGTCGTCTGCCCAGCGGTCTGTCAAAATGTTGGTTCACTCTGACAATCCCGGTGTACCCTGATCAAAAAGTAGGGCTGCTATCCGCGTTTGCTGTGTGGTTTTGTAATCTGGTTTTGATCCGCTAATTACTTAATATTTTTGTTGTTTGCCCATGACTTCCTCCCTTGCCTCCGATCGCTCCACGAGTGGCCGTTTTCCTGCCCAGATGCAATGCGTTAATCCTAGCTGTCGGGCTGCAAACCCGCTGGGGCAGCCGCTGTGTGTGCAGTGCGACACGCCGCTGGTCTATCGCTACCTGTGGGCGGTGGGGGCAGGGACAGAAACGGTTGCAGTCGGCACCGAGGTGGGCGATCGCTACCTCGTCATTGCGCCGCAGGTTTGGCTAGAGACGCAGCCCGCCACCTCGCCATACCTCCCCGACAGCTTGCCCGATCGAGCCTTGCCCTACTTAAAGCTGTATGCCCAGCGTCTGCACTTGCCGACGCTGTATGGCATCCATGAGCCAGGTTATCCGACTGGTCATCCGACTGGTCATCCGACTGGTCATCTGGCCGAGCATCTGGCCGAGCCGATGCTGCTGCTAGAAAATGTGCCACTAGATCAAACTGGCAAACCGCTGCCAACTCTGGCGTTTAGCTTCAAGGCCGCTGCGCCAATGCGGCAGCTCCACTGGCTGTGGCAACTATTAGAGCTATGGGCACCGCTGCTGGAATACGGAGCCGCGTCTAGCCTGCTGCTGCCCGGTAATATTTGTGTAGAAGGTTGGCGGGTGTGGCTGCGGGAGCTGGTGGACGATCGTCAGTCGGTGCAGTCACCCCATCTGAGCGATTTGGCTGATCTGTGGCTCAGCTGGGCGGAGTTGCTGCATCCAACCATTGCGCCAGATCTGTTGCAGCTCTGTCAACAGATGCAGGCAGATTCCTCTAGATCAACTGAGGATACATCCGCTGAAGATGGCGGATTGCGGGCGATCGCACTCCGTCTCAACCAACTGCTGCTGGAGCAATTGGCTCAATCGACCCTGCGCCTAACGACAGCGGCGGCGACCTCAACAGGCCCTCGGCGCAGCCACAACGAAGATGCCTGTTATCCCCCACCCGCTCGCGCCACGGCATCTGGCTTTGTCAACGCGGCGTCTGAGCTGGCCGGGTTGCCGCAGCTGGCGATCGTGTGTGATGGCATTGGTGGGCATGCCGGGGGCGAAGTGGCCAGCCAATTGGCGGTGCGATCGCTCCAACTGCAAGTGCAGGCATTGCTGAACGAAGTGGCTCAGCAGCCCGACATCATGTCTCCCGATGTGGTGATGCAGCAGCTAGAAGCGATCATTCGCGTGGTCAATAACGTCATTGCGGCTCAAAACGATAGCCAAGGCCGAGCCGCCCGACAGCGGATGGGCACTACGCTGGTTATGGCGCTACAGCTGCCGCAGCTAGTTAAAACGGCACGGGGCGATCGCAATGCCCACGAGCTTTACCTGGCTCATGTGGGCGACAGTCGCGCCTACTGGTTCACCGCGTCCGGCTGCTACCTGCTCACCCTAGACGATGACGTGGCCGGACGCGAGGTGCGGATGGGACGTGATACCTACCAGCAAGCGCTCACCCGAGCCGATGCGGGCATCCTCATCCAGGCGATGGGCACCCGCACTGCCGATGCCCTCTACCCCAATGTGCAGCGATTTCTGCTCGACGCAGAGGGCATTCTGATGCTGTGCTCTGATGGGTTAAGTGATAACAGTTGGATAGAACGCTCGTGGAAAGATCTGACCCATGCTGTTTTGGACGGTACATTGTCCCTCGACGCAGCGGCTCAAGCCTGGGTCACCCTGGCGGATACCAAAAACGGTCACGACAATACATCCGTCGTATTGATGCACGCTCAGGTCTCTCTCGATCAGGTTCACCTGTTTGATCCCAGCTTGCCCCAGCCTCCCACTGGTGCGGTGGAGCCGCTGGAGGCAGAGCTGTCTCAGGCGTCAAAAGCCCTGCTCTATGACGAAGAGAGCGATCCCACAGCTGCCCTGCTTGAGGGCACATTTACTCCAACTCGACCCAAATTTTCTTTACCCTGGACTACGATCTTGGGTCTGCTGGCCGTATTGCTAGCCCTGGGGGCAATCGGATTTCAGCTTTGGCGGCAGACTGGTATGCCTAATTTGCAGCGTCCGCCACAGGACACATCTCAACTGTAAATCGCTTTTCTGCGGCTATTGTCTATGGTTTCCCGATTTTTCTGCCAGTTGGGAAGTGACACATCCTGTGCAAAGATAGTGAAGGTTATTGCTGGTAGCGTTTGGGCAGTCCTGCGCCTAATCAGAATAACTGTTAGAGGAAGCAACACTGTAGAGCTGTATGAAGGCTGGCGATCGCGTTCGAGTAAAAGAATCTGTTCTGGTCTACCACCATCCCGAACACCGGAACGAGCCGTTTGATCTGCAAGGTCAAGAGGGTGAGGTGGTAGGTCTTGCCAGCACCTGGCATGAAAGACCCATCAGCGCCAATTTTCCAGTGCTGGTAAAGTTCACCAAAAAATTCAAAGCCCATCTGCGTGATGTTGAACTAGAAATGATCTGAACTAGAGATGATCTAAACTCGGCGGAACAGCAATCCCCAAATATTCAACTCCTGCCGCATCGTCGCCAGATCTTGCTGGTTCTGTGCGGCTGTTTGGTAGTATCACTGGCAATAGACGTCCCCTACAGCCAGCCTTTCAACCGATAAATCACGAGTCCGACGTATTCTTTGATGGCGCGGGTGGTTTGTTGGAGGCGATCGCTATCCGGGAGTACGTTCAAAATGGTGGCCTGAGGGCTGCTGTTTATTTCCTGGATTTCTTGGTTGGTGACTAGAAAATCGGTGGGGGCGGGGATGGCGTCAATGCCTTGCTTTTGGAAGATGGCGAGCGATCGCGGCATATGCAGGGCGGAGGTCACTAGCAAAATGCGCTGCATCCCTTTAGCTTGCAAGATTTTTTTAACTTCGACGGCATTTTCGTAGGTATTGAGGGAGTTTGGCTCTTGCAAAATGGCAGCGGCTGGAACGCCTAAGGTTGTGGCAACTGCGGCCATGTCTCCGGCTTCGGGTGGCCCACCGCCTTTCCAATCAATCCGCCCGCCACTCATAATCACCAGCGGGGCTTTGCCTTCGCGGTATAGCTGCGCGCCGTAGAGCACGCGATCGCCAGATTCGGCTAAATCGACGGCGGGGCGAGGCGAAATCTGCGGCTTGACGCTGCCCCCTAGCACGACGATGGCGGCGGCAGTGGGCAGGTTAGCGATCGGTAAATTTTGCCACTCTAAAGATTTCAACAGCTGGGTTGATAGCCAGCCGTTGCTTCCAGCCAGCAGAACTGTTAACGCCAGAACTAAACAGATTGCGGCTTGACTGGGGCGTTTCCATAGTTTGACCATGGCCACCACAATTAGCAAACAGGCTAGCCCTACGGGGTAAATAAATAAGGGAAGGAGTTTGGAAAGAAAGAGGAACATGGGGTAGGACGTGGGGGTTAAAGGGGGCTGTTCTGGTTTAGAGTGCGATGTTCGGCACGAAAAGCATCACGGTTCCTAGACAGTTTTAACAGCTAACTCGCCCGTATAATAGCAACGATCCTACGCCGACGACTTTCATGAGTGATGCTCTGTTTTGTATTGAAAATTTGCGGGTTGCCTATCCGTTTCAGCGCGGGGGGGTGTTGGCCGATGGCAGTCAGCCAACGAGCTGGGCAGTAGATGGGGTGTCTTTCACGCTTAATGCAGGCG
>CASBQJ010000502.1 GCA_949127705.1 Synechococcales cyanobacterium PMM_0085 | reverse complement strand
GGTCATTTTTTTGGACATAACGGTCAAATTCCCGTAGGGACATGGCATTTTCATGTCCAAGTTCCCGGACATGGCAGTGCCATGTCCCTACAACGGTTTGGATATGGCGGGCAAATTCGTGGATGGGGCGGTCATTTTTTTTGGACACAACGGTCATATTCCCGTAGGGACATGGCATTGCCATGTCCAAATTCCCGCATATGACGGTCAATTTCCCGTAGGGACATGGCATTTTCACGTCCAAATTCCCGGACATGGCACTGCCATGTCCCTACAACGGTTTGGACATGGCGGGCAAATTTCTGGATGGGGCGGTCATTTTTTGGACATAACGGTCATATTCCCGTAGGGACATGACACTGCCATGTCCAATTTTCTGGGAATTCTATTAATCAGGTGTATTGGTAGAATTTGTGAAATACAACCCAGAAAAGCATCATAGACGGTCGATACGATTGAAGGGATATGATTACACATCACCCGGCGCATATTTCATCACTATTTGTACATATCAACGGGAATGTTTATTTGGTGAAGTTATCAGCGGTGAAATGCAGTTAAATGAATTCGGAATAGTCGCACAGGATCATTGGCAAAAAATCCCAAATTATTTTCCAAAAATTCAATTAGATGCGTTTATTGTGATGCCGAATCACATTCATGGAATTGTGTGGATCAAGAATATAGATGTTGATAGTAGGGACATAGCATTGCCATGCCTCCACGACCGCAAATTTGGCAAACCGATCGCCGATTCATTATCAACCGTTGTCGGTTCGTTCAAATCTGCAACCACTAAACGCATCAATGTTATTCGCAATGTATTAGGAATTTCAATATGGCAAAGCAATTATTATGAACACATCATTCGTAATAATGTCGCCTTGCAACACATTCAGCAATATGTGCATAGCAATCCATTTTCATGGCAGCAAGATCAGTTGCATCCTGCCAATCCGTCGAAGTGGTAACCCACATTCAAACTCGCCTTCCCGGATATTGAAACAAACTTGCCAACAGTTCACGCCTGTGAGTCATGTCGTGCCCCACGGGTGACGGGGTTGAATGGGGAACCATACGATCGCGTTCCCCACAGGCAAGCCAATGCCCAACCGCTCAAATTCCCAACCCAATAAACCTGTCGCACAATACGCTTGCCAAAAACTCAAATCTCCAGTACGGTGGTTTCTCAGTACAAGCAAATATCCGCAATCCAGAGCGTCACCTGGGAACTGTGCGACCAGCCCCAGGCGACTAACCCTCAAAACTGTAGAGCAGTTCGGAGGGCTAGGGGCAGTTTATCACTCCACTAGCCACCCTGACTTTGCTATGGCCACCAGCCACAGCATACAAACAGCAGGGTGGCTTTTGTTTTGGGGATCTCTACAACCCATCGCTTTAGTGGAGTGAAACACTGTCATGACTTACAGTCCCGTCCCGCTGCAACCAATCAACCCCGACCCGCGCATTTCACGATTTTGGTCATTGGCACCGAAGACAACGTGCGATCGCACATGCTGCGGCAACACACCCTTGGCGTGGTCGAAATAGGCTCCTGGAGCAAACTGATCCCTGTGCCCAGTTGCCCCGGCAAAGTTATGGGCGTGCTCAATCGGATGATGACATGACCCTGACTTGATCTCGTTTGTAACCCACCCATCTGTAGGGGCATGGCACTGCCATGCCCCTACATGTAATCCACCCATCCGGTAGGGGCATGGCACTGCCATGCCCTCACGCCTGCACAGGCAATGTGATATAGGCGATGTGATATGGGCAATGTGATATGGGCAATGTGATATGGGCGATGTGATATGGGCGATGTGATATGGGCGATGTGATATGGGCGATCGCCAATCACACGCCAATCACACGCCAATCACACGCCAATCACATTGCGATCTGCCTACTTCTTCTTCTTTTTCTTATTCCCCTTAGCCGCCTTAGAGACCCCTTTAGCAAACCCTTGCAGGGGTTTTAAGTCAAGTTGCTGCGGCACGTTGCCAAAATCTGCACCAAACCCAGCGGCAGCGGCCATCGGTAGAGCCGAGGACAGATCTGGATCAAACTGAGGCCGAAAATCGGCAGGCGAAAAATCAGACTCCGTTTTAAGCCCCAATTCTATCTGGGCAATAGCCCAACTGCCTGGGATGGAATCATCAACTTTTTTAGCGACATATGCTTGCTCAATTAGATCAACCGCCTCAATCCCATTCAGGTCTAGCAATGCCGCCACTAACATCCCGTTCAATAGCTCCGGATTGTCGTTGTAGGCTTCAAGCTGCCGCATCAATACCTCAACACAGGCCGCTCGATGCTGTGGCTCCTGTTCTGCGATGTTGACCAAGCCCTCAGTGGGAGAAGATCGCGCCCATTCATTGAGCGATTGGTTCGCCATCGCAGCGGCCAAGGCGGGCAAGGCATCAATCCCCATTACTTGAAAGACTGAGGGGGCTTCACAAACTAGCCAATCGTCATCTTCGGATTGATCCCATTGGGATAGAAGTGGTGCGATCGCCTCCACCGCCTTTAATTGCCCCAAGGCTCGCCACGCGTGAATCACACTCCACGCTTCTTGCCCCTCCTCGCTCTGCCAAAGTTTCCTATCGGTGATCATGCGAATTAACTCAGGAATATCCGCTGCCGTTAGCCCAACGTCTTTAAGATAGTCCTGCCAATCCTCAATTTTTGTCAGCTTGCATTCCCCCAGAGTCAACAGCTTGGCTACCGGAGGCTGATAGGTTGCAGTGTGTGGCTCAGACATGATGCAAGAACTCTAACGTTATTGTTTTAGCCTAGTAGTCTGAGGCGTAAATCTGCCTACTGTTCGTAGTGCAGGCTTCTAGCCTGCGCGGGCAAGATGCCCGCCCTACGGTAGCTAAACTTGCGCCGCCTTCTACTAGATGTTTTAGCCTACATCAGTCAAAGCTACCTTCACAACAGGTTCCTATGCGCTGGTAAGATGCTTTGGATAATCATGCCTGGAATAGTGAGGTCAAGAATCGGCTGGCCGGTCACGCATTGCCAATGGCAGGCATAGAGGTTGGGGGTTTGGATGCCGAGGCTGGCGATCGCGGCCTCGGACGGAAAGGGCAGCAGTCGATCAAACCAAATGCGATCGCCCTGCAAGCCAAACTGCAACAGGTATACGGCTGGCGGCGCATGCAGCAGGGTCAGCAGTTGCATGCCCAATTGGTAAAGTGGCTGACGTTGGCGATCGCTGAGGTGGAGCGGCTGAATAAAGCGAGAAGCCAGTGGAGCCGATTCTGGCTGGGGGGCGATCGCTTCGGCATAGAGCGGCCCTTTGGCGGTCAGCACAATCGGTAGCCAATATTGGCCGTCACCGGTCGCTAGCTCAAACTGATCGCTCACCTGCTGGCGCAACTGAGCCACATCGCGGCAAGCACGATACATCGCCGCTGCGGGAAACTCTAACGCGGCGGGCAGGTTGAGGGTGAGCGGCAGGGCGATCGCATCCGTCCCAACTGCGGCCAAATCGGCAGCCGCGATCGCCTGCACCGCATCGAGGGCTGTCGTTGAGGGGTGGGTGGCGATCGCATCTTTCAAAGCCGCCACCATCACACTCAGCGTCGAAGTCGAGTCTAGCGCCTCAGATAACTCGTCTACCAAAATCCAAACATCAGCCACGCCTAGACCCCAAAGCTAGACACCGATACGGGTTGACCCGCTCTAGGAAAGCTCGGTAAGTCAATTTGGGTGACTTTGCGCGTCCGCACCGCCAGCCGATAGCTCACGCTTTGCAGTTCTGCATGCAGGCGCTGGTTTTCAGCCTGAATTATGGCCACCTTTTCTTTAATCGGGATCAGGCGCTCGTTATATTTTTGCCGATACACCTGGGGCAGCTCTTGCACCACGTTTTCTAGCATTTGGGAGCGATCGCTCAATTCTTGCATCGACTGGCGCAACTGATAGATTTCCGTATCTTTAGAAGAAATCTGCCCTTGGTAAAAATTCACCTGCTGCTCCACGCCTTGCAGCTGTTCACGCAGCACCCCTAGCTCATTCAGGTGGCGTTCCGACAGCTCAACGCTGGGGGCTGCCGCCGCATTCCCCTTCACCAAACGAAATAGCTCTTGAGACAACTGTTGCACCAGCTGGTCTCGCATCTGCAACTCGTCTCGCAGATGAGCAACTTCTGCTTGGAGTTCCGATACAGTCATAAGTTGAGTCACGATACAACTCCAATTGGCTCAGTAATGGTTTGAATGTTCTGCTGCCAGCGGCGAGCGGGAGATGCACGGCGGATATCGCGCCAAATTGCCGTTGCCGCTAATGTACCATCTGCCACGGCAATTGAAACCTGATTTAAGCCGTCTTTCAAATCTCCTAACGCAAAAATGCGCGGATGAGACGTGCGACACATAGAATCGGTCACCAAGTTTTTGCCGTTTTTCTCTAAGTCGATGCCCTGCAAATATTCGTTGTGGTAGTGCGAACCCATGGCCACTAGCCCGGTTTCCAACGGGACTGTTGATCCGTCTACTAGCTCCACACCGCTCATCTCATGGTGATGCCCCAAAAATTTCTGAATGGGTAGCTCTACCAAAGGATAACCGTGTTCTTTTAATTTATGCCGCATTTCTGCGCCAACGTCACATAATCCGTGGGTAAACACAGTAATGTAGGGCGTAAACCAGTTGAGCACAAAGGCGGTGTTGATCGCGGCCTCAGAATTGACAAACAGGCCACAGCGCGTGTCGGCAATTTCATGGCCATCACAGATCATGCATACATGCAGGTTGTAGCCCGCATAGTCGTAGACATTCTGCATGGGGTCTAGGTGGGGCAAGTGGTCGATAATGCCGCTGGCGGCAATTACATATTTGGCGCGAAACACGGGGTAGCTGCTGTCGGTTTTGCCGACTTTGACCCGCACCGCAAAGGTGTCTCCCTCATCGCTCACGGTTTCCACAAAGCCGCGCAAGCTGTCTGCCCCCAAGGAAAGGGCATGGTCAGTGCCCTGTTGCAGCAGATCTCGTCCGGGGGTAGTGGGCGGCAACCCTAGGTAATTCCGCATATCTTGCATCCAGAAAGAGCGCCCTCGCCCCTTTTCGACAACTAGACACGATAACTGATAGCGCTGGAGGTAAATCGCAGCCGAAAGCCCTCCGGCTCCGCCACCCACAATAATCACGTCGTAAATATGGTCGAGGCGTTCGTGGAGGGTCTTTTTGGAAAGCTTCATGGAGATTTAGAAATAGCGGCGGGCGATCGGCAAAATCATCGTTCACGTCTGTGCAGGCTGGGCAGGCTCGCACCAAAGCATCTGCTACAAACAGAGACCAAAAAGTACTACCAGAGTAACAGCTTATAAATAATAAGAATGTTTTTCAAGATATGCAGCAGATCTGCTGACCTGCTAGGGTGAATCCTGTGATTCGGTTCTAACGGGGAACAGCCGTTGGAGGAAACAGGGAAAGAGCAGTGCAAAGCTGCCGCTGTCCCGCAACTGTAATTGAGGACGCTAAAGGAATTTGGGCCAGACCCAAAATTCCCCTCAAAAGCCAGAATGCCTGCCGTTCGCCATGCGTCTTTTAGGAGTCGCTCTCTACATAAGTCTGATCTGCGAGGCACAGGATGAAGACGCGAAATTGGAAAGGGGGCAGCCTGGGATTGATGGCTGCCCTGAGTTGTTACATTGTTTTGGGTTCTGCAACGCCAGCGGCGGCGATGCACATTGCTGAAGGTTTTTTACCCGTGGAGTGGGCTGGATTTTGGTGGGCGGTTTCGCTACCGTTTTTTGTACTTGGGCTGCGATCGCTCATCCGTATTACCAACCGCCACCCCGAACTGAAGCTGCTGCTGGCGCTATCGGGAGCCTTTACGTTTGTGCTGTCGGCGCTCAAAATTCCGTCGGTGACCGGAAGCTGCTCTCACCCGACGGGCACAGGTCTAGGTGCTATTTTGTTTGGCCCCTCGGTGATGACGGTGCTGGGCGGGCTGGTGCTGCTGTTTCAGGCGGTGCTGTTGGCGCATGGCGGGCTAACGACGCTGGGAGCCAATCTGTTTTCGATGGCGATCGCGGGTCCCTTCGTGGCCTATTTCACATACCAACTGCTGCTAAAAACCGGACGGCAGCGGCTGGCGATTTTTGCAGCAGCGGCGTTGGCCGACTTGTTGACTTATGTGGTGACCTCGTTTCAGTTGGCATTGGCCTTCCCGGCAGCAAGTGGCGGCATTATGGCATCGTTTCTCAAGTTCGCGGGTATTTTTGCCCTTACCCAGGTGCCACTGGCGATTACGGAGGGGTTGCTGACGGTGCTGGTGTGGAATTGGCTGCAATCTTACGGCCAGCCAGAGTTGGAAACCCTGAAGCTACTGAGACAGGAGTCCTAAGCCATGTCGAAACCGCCAAAAGTATTGATGCCAACTCCTGCTACATCTCAGCAATCGAATCCGCAGCACAACTGGCTGCTGGCGATCGCCGTCATTGCCTTAGCTATTTTCCCCCTAGCCTTCGTGCGCGGCAGCTATAACGGAGCCGACGGCCAAGCCCAAGACGCCATCACCAACCTTCAACCGGGCTACCAGCCTTGGGCTAGTCATCTATTTAAGCCTGCCAGCAAGGAAATTGAAAGCCTGCTGTTTGCCTCGCAGGCGGCACTGGGCGCTGGAGTGATCGGCTATGTGATTGGGCTGTATAAAGGGCGATCGCAGCAGGTCAATCAACAGCAGGCAACCCAGCCGCCGTCGTCCTCTGACCGCTCGCCCAAATGAGCCATCAGATCGACAGTCTGGCCTATACCAACCGCCTGCGTTGGCTGCCACCTAGCCAGAAAATATCGTTTGCGATCGCCCTGCTGATACTTTCGCTGCTGGCTCCGCCGCTGGTGCAAGGGCTAATTAGCCTCTGGCTGATGGTTTGGATTGTGGCCTATGCCAAAATTCCGACTCGGCTGTATCTGCGGCTATTGTCCTTACCGCTGGGGTTCTGGCTCACGAGCCTGCCCGCTTTTGTGGTGAATGCGATCGCCTTGAGCCAGCAGCAGACCATGCAGTGGGACAGTTGGCCGGGTTGGGGCATCGCCACGGGCAACGTCTATTGGTACGTGAGTCAAACCGGAGTGCATCAGGTGGGGTTACTGTTGGCGCGCACCCTGGCCTCTACGAGCTGCATGTACTTTATTTTGTTGACTACGCCCTTTACCGAAGTGTTGCAGGTGCTGCGGGCATTGCGCTGTCCGCCGCTGCTGACGGAACTATTGCTGCTGATGTACCGCTTTATTTTTAGTTTATTGGCGATCGCCGACGAGCTGTGGACGGCACAAAATTCGCGCTGCGGCTATCGCACCTGGCGACGCGGCATGCAAAGTCTCGGCATTTTGATTGGGCAATTGCTCCAGCGCACATTTGACAATTATCGGCAGGTGTCATTGAGTCTGGCGTCCCGTGGGTTTGACGGCAGCCTGAAGGTGTGGCAGTCTCGCCCCCATCAACCATCTCGCCGCTATACCCTGGAAGCGGCGGCGGGCTGCACACTTTTGGTCACGCTCAGTTTGGCCTTCACTAGATAAGTTTTGAGTTTTGAGTTTTAAGTTTTAAGTTTTGAATTGGCTGTCTCCTCCCTGATGTCTAACTGGATTCTCGAATTTGATCAAGTCGTCTACGGCTATCCTTGTAGCCAGCGGTCTGCGGTGCAGGGGCTAAGCCTCAAGGTGCCAGCGGGCCAGCGCTGTGCCCTGATTGGCCAAAATGGCTGCGGCAAAACCACTTGTTTTTTGTTGGCCAATGGCCTATATCAACCGCAGGGCGGGACGGTGCGCTGGCAGGGTCATCCGCTGCGCTACGATCGCCCGTTTCTGACGCAGTTGCGGCAACAGGTGGGGCTGGTGTTTCAAAATCCAGAACACCAGCTTGTGGCCTCCACCGTAGAAGAAGATATTTCCTATGGGCTGCACAACTTGGGTGTGCCCGAATCGGAGGTGGCGCAACGGGTGCAGGATGCGATCGCCCACTTCGACCTAGCGGAACTAACCCACGAGCCGATCCATCATCTGAGTTTGGGGCAAAAAAAGCGCGTTTCGATCGCCGATGTCATGGTGCTGCATCCCAAACTGCTGCTGTTAGATGAACCGACTGCGTACCTCGATCCCCGCCATACTCGCGAGCTGATTGGTCAACTGCAACAGATTCATGCCGCTGGCACCACAATTTTGCTAGCCAGCCATGATTTGGACTTTGTCTACCGTTGGGCAGATTGGGTGTTTGTCATGGATCGCGGGCGGCTGGTGCTGGAGGGCACCCCCCAAGATGTGTTCAGGCAACGAGAGCTGCTGGAACAGCTACAGCTCGGCGTGCCCTTAGCGATTGAGCTAGTCGAACAAATGCAGGCGATCGCCCAACAGCAGGAACAAACCCACCCGTTCACCTCAGAGTTCACCTTAGACCAATGGCATCAACAACTGTTGTCCCTACGTCGCTTGCCCTAAGTTCCACTGCCCTAACGCGAACTCCTCACCAGCGCCGCGTTTTTTGCACCATATCAACCACGCCTGCACCTACGGAGAGAAAAATCAGCAGCCAAACCACACCGCCCGGCACAAATGTCAGCAGACCGATCCCTCGGAGTACCCAAAACGTGACGGTAACACCCAACAGCAGGAAAAAGATGGTGGTAGTTGGCTTCATAGAAATCAGACAGATGGGGAGCAACCCGGTAGGTCAATGTTCAATATCAGCGTCAACGATTGCGAACGCCTGCTAGGATTCCAGATCCAATTGCCAATAGGACTAACGCCCAAATGGCATCTTTAGGGATCTCTTGCAAGAAGCCAAACGCCTTCAATAAGAGCACTGCTGCCATCATCACCAGCAAGATGCCAGTTGTGTATAGGAAAATTGTGACGGCAAGGTTGGGAGATCGGCCCACAAGTGTTACTCCAGTAGTCAGCAAGGGAATCAGAACAGTTAATCAATGACTCATAAAGACTGTCGCAGCCCCCATTTTGACATGGGACTTGCATCAAGGCGTGCAATATATCCTTGAGTTAGCTTGATTGAGCCTCAGGCCGTTGGGGTTCGGGCAACCCATCAGGCAGCAACCCATCAGGCTACTTCAAATCTTCATGATTGCCTGCATTCTTTAAAGAATAAGAGTTAAGACGGATTACATTGCACGGACAGCGGCTTAAGCTGAGTAGAATCTGCATGAGCAACGCAGGGCATTCGGTCAAGATATTCGTTAGCAGCCACCTTGCGCAAACGCGGTAGATGTGAAACAGATCAATTGGCCTCTTCCCATCTTCACACAACTGCTCGATCGCCTCTTCGATCAAGAGTGCCTAGGCTCCAAGCCCCACCGTCACAGTTCCAGCAGCCTGCCTCCATCGTGAACCGCATCGGCTTGCCTGCACAGAGCGCGTATCGCCGTATCAAGAAGGCCGTAACAGCATGATGAAACTTTTGTCCATGAATCCAGCGACTCTGGGCGCAAGCATGCCTACTGATGTGGCCACCGTGGGATGGGATACCAATCTGTCCGACCATGAGGTGCAGCGGCTCTTGAAGGGCGATATTTTGCTACAGGCCAAACCCTGCTCTAATCGAGGCGGCGGGGTGACGGCGCGGATGTGTTTGCCCTTGGAACGAGACCAGGTTTGGGCCCAGTTAACCAATTACCCACGCTGGGTAGAATATTTTCCCGATTTGATTTGCAGTGAGATGCTCAGTACAGTCGCGGAGAGTACCAGCACAGGTCGGCGTTTATACCAAGTTGCTCGCAAAAGCTTTTTAATGTTTTCAGCTCAAGTCGAAATCTACCTACGGGTATTTGAGTCAATTCGAGATACGACCGGGTATCAGATTCGGTTTTGCCTGGAGCAGGTGGAAAAAGGTAGCTTTCGAGACTTTTCGGCAGACTTAAAGCTGCAAAATTGCGGGTCTGGAACATTACTGACCTATTCGGTGCAGGCAACTCCAACGTTGCCAATGCCCGCTACGTTGATCCAAGAAGCCATTCGGCTAGATTTGCCCACCAACATGCAGCAAATGCGTCAAGTTTTATGCGACCGCCCGGATCAATCAGTGGCAAGCGGTTCTCTAGCTTCGAGGTTGAAGTGGCCTCACTCCTGAAGCTGATCCTTCAACTATCTGCCAACCATCTGCCGATGTGTGACGCCTTTAAGTGCATTAGACAACAGCAAAATTACTAAAAATTACTAATTCGCCAAAATCCTGTACTCCCTGCTCAGTCGGGAATGCAGGATTTTAAGCTATTGTAGCGGGTTAGAATCAGCCATTACCCATCTTGACGGCAGCTAGCCCGCATCATATATACAGTTAGGAATCAGAATGAAATTAAGTTCCTAGTTTCGAATGTTGAGTGGGCCGCCTCGCTCAACGCTCAACGCTAGGAACTTAAAACTCATTCATTTCTAAATTAGATCGTCCCCAAAAATAGCTCGTTGGGTTTTACCAATCTGTGGGCGTGTCGGTTACGCGTTTCTGTTCCTCCCTGTTGATTTTCCCTGTTGCGTTCATCATCATGCAGAATTACTTGCGTCTACTGATTGCCTTGGGATTCCTCTGTGCTAGTCCGCTACCGTCCACGGCTCTAATGCCCGCTCTCGTGCAGGCCGCTGAACCCCTGCCTGCTAGCGAGCCATCTGCCACCGAGCCAGCTGCCACTGAGTCATCTCAGTCGGCTTTGCACTCCACTGGCGATCGCGTTAGTAGCCGCGCTGTCGAGCGCCTCAGCCAGATGTTTTCGCCCCAAATTCAAGCCACCATTAGTGCCTGCCAAACCCGAGGTAAGGTAAATGTAATGGCAGGAGCCACGCCTCAGGGCAGCGTCGTCTGTGGAGATGGGTCGCCAGAAGCCACGGTGGCCTATAGCAACTACATTGAAACGGTATCCGATATTTTGGCGGCCAGCAGTCTAGTTGGCTTTCGGGCAGTATTGCAGGCAGACCCGGGCCTCACACCTGAGCTGCTGAGAACGGCCTTCTCTAGCGCCGAAGGGGTGCAGCTCCTGCGCAGTGCCATTCAGGTTGCAATTACCCAAAGCGATTTTCTGCCAGCTACAGCCACAGAATCGACCACCATCTTGGCCGATTCTGTTCTAGAACGGCTGAGAGCGAGTTTGCAAGACTCTAGCGCCTTAAATACGCTGCTGGGTACCCCCGACCAATACAGCAGCGTAGTCGATCAGTTTTGTCTGGCTCCCGGTATGTCGGTCGAGCAAGCCAAAACTGCTGTACCGGAGCTAAACTCCCTACAGCTTTATGCGATTTGCATCCAGGAGTCGGGAGTGGCCAGCGAAGTATTACGTACGGGGCAATAGCCAGCTTGTGGTGTTTGTCTTAACTAATGATGACGGCATTGATGCGCCAGGAATTTGGGCACTGCAAGCGGCACTCAAGCTGGCACTGGGCGATGCGGGTATAGTCGTTGCGCCCCAGGCGCATCACTCAGGCTGTAGTCACCAAGTGACGAGTAATCGCCCCATTCAGGTGATTCAGCGCGCAGTGGGGGAGTATGCGATCGCCGGAACGCCGGCTGACTGCACTCGATTGGCACTGCGTCACCTCTGCCCTGAAGCTAAATTTGTGCTGTCGGGGATCAATGCGGGCGGGAATCTGGGAGCCGATGTGTATGTGTCGGGCACCGTGGCAGCGGTGCGAGAAGCGGCGCTCAATCGGGTGCCGGGGATCGCATTTTCTCACTTCATGCAGCGGGGACGGGCGATCGACTGGGAGGTGGCCGCCCGCCTTGCCGCCAAAGTATTGGCTGCTGTGCTGGTTTTACCCGGTAAACCGGGCACTTTCTGGAACGTTAATTTGCCACATTTGCCGCCCGACGCGCCCGATCCAGAACTCGTGTTTTGTCCACTTTGCACCCAACCCCTACCGAATGAATTTCGGATTGAGGGCGACTCTTTCATCTATGCCGGAGACTATCCTACCCGCGCCCGTGACCCTGGTGCCGATGTAGACGTGTGCTTTGGCGGCAACATCTCAATCACCGAAATTCGGCTATGGGATCTGTGATACGGTGATTTTTAGCGGTTATGTCACAGATGGGTTCGCCGTTTAGGGGGTTACGATGCGCGTTTTGATCATGGGGGGTACGCGGTTTATTGGTGTATACCTGACGCGAATTTTGGCGGCACAGGGGCATGAGGTCGTGCTGTTTAATCGCGGCAATAAACCTGTGCCTGTCGCCGGGGTTCAGCAAATTCAGGGCGATCGCACCGACCCGCTGCAACTCAAAACCAAGCTGGCCCACGAATCCTTTGATGCAGTGTTCGACAACAACGGTCGAGAGCTAGGCGACACGCAGCCCCTAGTAGAAATCTTTAAAAGTCGGATTCAGCACTTTGTCTATGTCAGTTCGGCTGGGGTATACCTCAAATCTGATCAGATGCCCCATGTAGAAGGAGATGCAACTGACCCCAAAAGCCGCCATCAGGGAAAGTTTGAGACGGAAGCCTACCTAGAACAGCAGGGGGTGCCCTACACCTCAATTCGCCCGGTTTACATCTATGGGCCGCAGAACTACAACGACCTAGAAGCCTGGTTTTTTGACCGAATTGTCCGCGATCGCCCCCTGCCGATTCCGGGGGACGGCATGGCAATGACGCAGTTTGGCCACTGCAAAGATTTGGCCACCGCGATGGCCGCTGTGTTGGGCAATGCTAATGCTGTGGGACAAGTTTATAACGTGTCGGGCGATCGCTACATCAGCTTTGATGGCCTTGCCCGCGCCTGTGCCACCGCCCTTGGGAAAGCCCCAGACGCTCTGAAGCTGCTGCACTACAACCCCAAACAGTT
>CASBQJ010000501.1 GCA_949127705.1 Synechococcales cyanobacterium PMM_0085 | reverse complement strand
GGGTTCCAACGGCCTGAGATGGTAGAGCAATATTACTACCTACTCGACCTGGAAGCCTTCGACGAAGCATAGCGGTTCGGATACTGGACAACTCTTGCAGGGCGGACAAAGATGTCCGCCTTTTTTGTGTTCTATTTTTTTCTATTGAGGATCAGGCGATCGCCCCAGCTCTTTTTTCTCACGCAGCTTCAGCAAAATTTCGGCATGAACTTCGCGGGTGATCGGATAAAAGTAGGCCAGCACTAGCCCAAGCACTAGCAAAACCGTTGGAATTGGGCCAATCAGCAGCCGAATTGCAAACAGCGCCGATGCCGGCTGCACAGGATCGGGTTGACCCGCCACCGACTCCATAAACCCCGAATTTTGCAGCGTGATCCCCACAAAAAATAGCCCGATTGCCAGCGCCACCTTTTGCAGCAGCACCATAAATCCGTAGAACACTCCCTCACGGCGCTGCCCGGTCTGCAATTCGTCTAGTTCAATCACGTCGGGGAGCATCGACCACGGGATCAGATAGGCGGTCGAAACGCCAAATCCAGCCAATACTGCCAGCACATACAGCAATCCCGTTTGTCCGGGCTGCAAGAAAAATAGCCCAATCTCCGCCATGATCCACAGGCTCATGCCCATGAAGTAGACAGCTTTTTTGCCAACCCGCTTGCTCACAGCGCTCCAGACAAACAGCATTAGCAGCGCCGCTACCTGCACCACAATTAACGTCTTAATAAAATCTTGATCCGTTAACTCCATCCAGTTTTTGACAAAGTAGGGAATCACCGACACCGTGTTTTGTAACGCTAGCCAGGAGCATAAGTAAATGCCAATCACATACAAAAACGGGCGATTGCTAAACGCGATCTTGAGCTGATCAAGGTAGGAAATCGAGTCATGATTGGTTTCATTGTCTAGGCACAGAGCTTCCCCTGTTAGCACCCGCCGCCGGATGCCGAACACACACCAATAGAGCGGCAACACGGCAATGACGGCACACACTCCGCCTAACAGTAAGTACTGGCGACCCGAATCGTTGGGAACCAGCACAAAGATGGCTAGGGCAATCATCAGCGATAAAATGCTGCCGCTAATAGAGAAGGCAAATCGGAAGCTGGTCAGGCTGGTGCGTTCATCGTAGTTTTGGGTGAGTTCTGGCGTCAGAGCGGTATAGGGCAGATTGACGCAGGTGTAGAAAGTATTAAATAAGATAGAAATCGCAATGTAATAGGCAACTAGCCCCCATTGGTTAGTGGTGGGGTTGTCGCTAAAGCGGGGTACAATCCATTGCAAAAAGAAAAATATACCAAACGGAATCGCCCCCCAGAGTATCCACGGCAGACGTCGTCCCCAGCGGCTTTTGGTGCGATCGCTCAATACCCCAACCAGTGGATCATTGACCGCATCCCAAATTTTGCTGATTAGCAAGATGCTGCCTGCAATGCCGGGGCTTAGCCCTGCCACATTGGTAAAGAAAATCAACAAAAACAACGACAGAATATTTGCCGTAATGGCAGGCCCTAAGTCTCCAGCACCATAGGCCAGTTTGGTACTCAGACTTAATTTTTCATCTTTAGGAGTCGGGGTATCGGCAGCCGCATCAGTCATAGGGGAACCCAAAAAAATAGCCAAAATCATCTGCCCTGTGAGGTACTGAAGCAGAAAAGGCAGCCGACTTTGATTTTAGCCCCCTTCGTCCCTCTCAGAGCAGTTGGCTGCTGCTGGCGATCGCTATCAATCGCCTACAGCGAAAAATTCTGCGCAAAAGCGGTGCGGGTGATCGGTTGATCTACCAGTATCCCTTCCCCACCCAACACGTCTAGCGGCTTGCCTTCGACCGAAAGCCAGACCTTTGCCGACGGATCCAGCGTCGTAGCCGTATAGACCACCTGCGCCAATCGCCCGGTCATCGAAGCGCTGCCGCCCCCTGACGTGAACTCTTTCGACAGGTCTACATGAATGCCATCTTGACGAATTTCGAGGCTGCGGAGCGTTGTGGCACTCGGAATTGTAGACGCAACGGCGGCTTCGGCAGGCCCTTTCAGCAGTTGCTCAAAGGCGGCTTTTAGGGTGGTGTCGGCTTGTGGTGATGTTTGCAGCGTTATGGAGGCAGGGGAAAGCTCCAGGCGATCGCCCACATCTTTGAGCCAGTAAACCTGAACCGTTTGCTCCGCGACTGGAGATGGCTGAGTTGTCGGTTGAGGAATGGTGGACGGTGAAACCGCAGGACTGGGATCGACCAGCGGTTGAGGCGTGTCTTGCGTCAGCGGCGTCGGCGTTGGAGTGGGAGCCTTGGCACGCGTCCATGTCCACCAAGCTGTAGCGCTGCCTGCTGCTAAAACCACGGCGGCAATGGCAACCACCAGCCCCAGCGGGATCAGCCGAGCGGGTGATTCGGGCGATCGCTCCTCTGCTACCACCAAGTCTGGATCCAGGTCTGAATCTGCCTCAGGCAGATTCTCGGGTGTTAATGGGCGATCGTGAAGCGGGTCATGATTCATAGAACCCCTCTCCTTAAAAAATAGGCTAGTGTCCAGCACATGCTTTGATCCACATGCTTTCATGATGCTTTCATCCAGATGCTTTCATCCAGATGCATTTATACAATGCGACAGAAGTGTCTCGGATGCACGTCTGCTTAGAAAGTCTTCAATAGATATCAGTCTTCAATAGACCTAGAGACACATCAGGCTAATCCATAGACGCGTTTGCCAAAAATGTGTTCCAGTGCAAATCCCTCACTCGCGATCAAACCTACTGCATTCGATCAATAGTGCGATACTGAATCGCTTCAGCGACATGCTGGGTTTGGAGCACATCATCGCCTGTGAGGTCTGCAATCGTGCGCGCCACTTTAAGAATGCGATCGGTGGCTCTGGCCGACAGCCCCAATTTGCGGATGGCTCCTTCTAATAGCTTAGACGTGGCCTCATCCAACTGACACCACTGGCGCAGGTGGCGGCTTTGCATTTCGGCATTGCAGCGCAGGGTTTCGTCAGCAAAGCGAACGCCAGCCCGTTCTCGCGCTAGCTGCACCCGTGCCCGCACCGACTCCGACTCTTCACCCTTGGGCTGCTGGATCATTTCCTCTGGCTTGAGCCGATTCACCGCGACTTGCAGATCAATTCTGTCCATCAGCGGACCCGATAGCTTGGCCCAATAATGTTCCCGGTTGCGCGGTGAGCAGGTGCAGGGCTGCACGGTGTCGCCAAAGTAGCCACAGGGACAGGGATTGGTGCTAGCAACCAGGGTAAACTGCGCTGGGAAGGTGACAGACTGGCGCGTACGCGAGATCGTGACACAGCCGTCTTCGAGTGGCTGTCGCAAAAATTCCAACACATCGCGCTTAAATTCGGTTAGCTCGTCCAAAAATAAGATGCCTCGGTGCGCCAAAGAAATTTCGCCCGGTCTAGGGAAACTGCCGCCGCCCACCAGAGAGGGCCCTGAAGCCGAATGGTGCGGGCTGCGGAAGGGGCGATCGCTCACCAGTGCCCCGCGATCGCGCAATAACCCTGCTACAGAATGAATCTGCGTCACCTCCAAGGCTTCATCAAAGGTCAGCGGCGGCAAAATTCCGGGCAAGCGACGAGCCAGCATGGTTTTGCCGCTACCGGGTGGGCCGACAAAAATCAAATTATGCCCACCCGCCGCCGCAATTTCTAGAGCGCGGCGGGCATGGGCTTGGCCTTTAACATCTTTGAGATTGAGTCCTTGAAATACAGCTTTAGACAGTTCTTTGAGTCCGTCTACGCGCACGGGCAGGTGGCGATCGGGCTGATTGAGAAAATCTGTCACCTCCGATAGGTGCTTGAACCCATACACGTCTAGCCCCTGCACCACCGCCGCTTCACGGGCATTGTCTATTGGCACCACCAGTCCTTTAATGCCGAGCTGCTTGGCGGTGGCGGCGATCGCCAGCACCCCCGTCACCGACCGCAGACTGCCATCTAACGACACTTCGCCCAAAAATAAATAGTCATCTAATAGGCGACCATCGACCTGTTCAGTAGCGGCCAATACCCCCACACTAATCGGCAAATCAAAGCTAGGGCCTTCTTTGCGCAAATCTGCCGGAGCCAGGTTGACCACCACCTTACGCATGGGAAAGGCATAGCCTGCATTCTTCAGCGCGGCCTTAACCCGTTCCTTCGATTCTTGCACCGCTGCATCTGGCAACCCCACCACCACAATGCCGGGAAGCCCGCCCGCCACATCCACTTCAACCCCTACTTTGACCGCGTCAATCCCCACCAACGCCGCACTCCAAACCCTTGCCAGCATGCTAACCCTGCTCTATCGGTATAGGGTCAGGGTTCCCGCGATCGCCTACCCAGCAACAGGGATGGGTTTATCCCCTAGGTTTATCTCCTAGGTTTATCTCCTAGGTTTATTTCTTAGAACATGCGATCGCGATTCATAATAAGTAAAACGGGACAAGGGACGAGCAATGCAACGGCTAGATGACCTCTCTCAATGGTTGAATCTGGGGTTGAATCTGGACGACCCCGAAGAACGGCGTGTGATTGCCAACGTTACCTGGTCGCAATACGAAGCGTTGCTGGCTAAGTTAGATGATAGTTTGGCGTATCGGGTGAATTATTTAGATG
>CASBQJ010000500.1 GCA_949127705.1 Synechococcales cyanobacterium PMM_0085 | reverse complement strand
GAGCGACTACATACCGGACATCTATATTGATAATTGTCCAGTATTTTTACCCAATCTAGATCAGAAAGCTTAATTCGTGGCACTCTTTTTTCGCTCAAAGATAGGCTCACGAGTTGGTATGTTTTACCTTCTCTGCCAATCCCAGTAACGCCTTCCTCGCCTTGCAATTCTCGCAAGCGCCGAAAAACGTCTACATAAGGTTTATAGGGTTTGCTGCCCGAGTACTGATTTCTTCTAAAGCGTTCAATTGCTTCTCTCAGTTCATCCTCTTTTACACGCGGCCCTGGAATGCCATGCCCCGTAGGCCACAGTTCTTCCAAAAGCACTCGATAGTAAGACTTATTGGCCTCACTGGGACATCCAAATTTTTGACAGACTTCCTCAAGCCAGACTTCTCGGATAATATTTCCTAGAACGTCCTGCTCACTAACAAGTGCAAGAGACAAAAACTTTTGTCGCCCACGGCTTTTCCGCTCAGTTGCCATTAGTGATCCCCCCGGAGTAACCAGATGGGGTCGATATCCAGAACTTTGGAGATGGCATTAAGTTCATAATCTTTCAGAGATCTGACTTGACGCTCAATCTCTGAAATATCTGACTGTTCTAGCTTGATTCCATAATCAACATTGAGAGCCGCCGCTAATTCAACCTGACCTAAATTATTTTGCAGCCTGACCTGACGAATTCTGGCTCCACTAATATTCTGCTTTTCTCCCACAATCGACCCCTCAAACTCATATCGAGATGTTATCCAGAAGAGAGTTGATTTGTAGACGATTTTCGTCTACAATAATTTTCGCCGATTAAATCATCTATGATTAATTCCATCATTAGACCCTAGTATCTAGTTTTGATATGCGTGTCTCTTCCTTCTTCGCGGGTATTGGCGGCTTTGATCTTGGCTTTGAAAGAGCAGGGATGAATGTCGTATTTCAATGTGAAATAGATTCTTTTTGCCAACAGATCCTTAAGCGCCACTGGCCACACATCCCCTTGCATGAAGACATCACAACCCTCAACCCAGCAACTATCCCTGCCTCTGACTTGTGGTGTGCCGGATGGCCTTGCCAAGACCTCAGCACTGCCAACACAGATCGAACAGGACTTGCAGGAAAGCGAAGTGGTCTTTTCTTCACATTTATGGATTTGGTTAGAGAAATTCATCCAGCGTGGTTGGTCATGGAAAACGTGCCCGGCTTGCTCTCCGCAGAACAAGGCACCGCTCTTGAGGCAGTTGTCAACACGTTCGAAGAGAATGGGTATTTGGGGGGATGGGTATCGTGTAACGCTGTCCATTCGGGCTTACCCCACAATCGAGACAGAGTGTTCTTTGTCGCAAGTTTTAGCTCGGAACGTGCCTATCACTTCTTTGCTGACAGTAGCGAATTGTCTGGGGATACTTCGTCGCGAGAATCGAGCAAAACGCAAACTAGACCCAATTTTCGTCAAGGCACTCTCGGAGACAATCCGCTTGTGGTACAACGTCGCGGCGGCTTCGGGTACACCATGGCAAAAAGCATCTGCCCCACGTTACGTGCCCAAACTGGAGGACATCAAGGAGGTCATTCAGACCGACCAATACTCTGTGGCGAGAAACTTGACGTGGACAGAGTGGGAGAGGCTTATGGGGTTTCCTCCCGGATGGACGGTCGTCGAGGGAGACTCCTTGGTAACGCCGTTGTTCCAACAATCAGCGAATGGATCGGAAGACGAATTATAGAAATTGAAATGATGTCAGATGTCGGCCAGCTAGCAAGTCGATGAAACGGACGGTCGATAGATCTTGGTGAAGATGCAAAGGTAATCTGCCGCCGCTGATCTTGGTTGTTAGGCTGACAGTTGATAGAGGAACGACATGGCACAAGGGGTCAGTGATTGGAGTACGTGGGAGAAATTTAGGGATGCTCAGCAAGAGATACTTTTACCTGCTGGCCAAGTTGCCCACATCCCTGTCTCTGTGCGGTATATTGACGTGGGAGAAGCTCGGCAAGGCACGATCTTATTGATGCATGGAATCCCGACATGGGGATATCTTTACCATGCAGTTATCCCACTATTAGTAGGGGCTGGATATCGGGTTTTGGCACCAGACTTTCTGGGTCATGGCTGGTCTGATCGCCGCGATCGCTTTGATCGATCCTTTCAAGATCAAGCGCGCATGATAACTGCCCTTCTGTCGGCACTTAAATTAGAATGCGTTGATGTGGTGGGGCACGATACTGGCGGTGCGGTTGCTCTAATTCTAGCGATCGAGCATCGAGCCTATGTCAATCGTCTGGTAATCTCAAATTCAGTCTGCTATGACCGATTTGACGATGATATGCTCGACTTTGGACACCCTTTAAGGTGGAAGAATCGTCCAATAGCAGATTTGGTTAAAGCGCTCGAAGCAAGCCTCGCAGCAGGTCTTTCCGACCAAACCCGACTGACAGATGAATTTCGGCAAGGCATTATTGCCCCGTGGGCGAGTGAAGCAGGCAAACTAAGTCTACTGCGCAATGCCTCTGCGCTCAACGCTAACCAGACGATGGCGCTGGTCGATCGCCATGGAGATATTTCTGCCCCGACGATGATCCTGTGGGGAATGGATGACCCGTGGCAGAAATCGGAAGACGGTCAGCAGCTAGCTCAAGAGATTCCTAACGCCATCTTCAAGCAGATCGATGGAGCCTCCCATTGGGTGCAGCAGGATGCCCCCGCAGAGTTCACGGCAGCAGTGCTGGAGTTTCTCGCTAGGGCGTCTAGCCAAGGTGCCTAGCTAGGGCGTTACCGCAGTGCGATCGCGACCCGACGACCTGACAGGGGCAAGCGCTAAAGGCAGCTAAATCAGCAGATAGCTGACTATATAGCAATTATCGATCTGGTGCGGTACAAATCGGAGGGCGAACTGCTGTATCGCCCCTACTCTGATGCACTTCACTAGCATGAGAACCACTATACGGGGCGATCGCTGGAGCAAATTGAGCAAGATACGGAGCGAGATTTCTTTATGTCGGCTCAAGAAGCGGTAGAATATGGCTTGATTGATCAGGTCATCGATCGCTCTACTCTGTCCACTCTCCCGATTTACCCCGAACTAGTAGCAACTCGATAGAGCATTTTTTAATCGTTAACGCCGCCTATGCAGCAGACGTTTATGCTTTATCCAACGTCTGCCAAATTAAGTTAAAGCGATCGCACCATTCCAGCAACACTCTAGTTTTATGAGCAAACATTCGGAGTCGCAAATTATTGCCATAGAAGAGCGACTTCGGCAAGCCATGCTGAATTCTGATGTAGTTGAGCTAGATGCACTGATTGCACCAGAGCTAATTTTTACCAGCTATTTAGGTCACCTTGTCAGTAAGCAACAAGACCTTGCCATCCACCAATCTGGAGTGCTGAAGTTTAGGGAGTTAACACCCTCAGAGCGACACATCCAGCTCAACGAAGGGTTCTCGGTTGTTTCAGTCAAAATGCATATATTGGGCAGTTATGAAGGGGCAGAAATTGATCAACAGTATCGATTCACTCGGGTTTGGTCAGTTTCTACAGCAGGGTTTTTACAAATCATGGCGGGTCATGCTGGTGTGGTTTCAAACTGATTGACTGACAAATCTTTTTTCCCCTACTTCGCAGACGTAAGCCTCATCCCCCTTTCTTGAATGCCCCTTGCAATACACAAACCAGTTTGCAGAAATGATCGTCAAACAGGTGATTCATCGTGACACTTATAGCCGTCGCCACAAACGTTAGGACGCAGGTTAGCATGTCAGCCAACAAGGGGCTTAAGCCCCTTGTCCTAAGATGACTGGCTGAAGCTATATTAGGATCGCGAATTAAATCACCTGCAAAATTGACGCACCTGTGAGGACATAGCGGTGCTATGTCCCTACTGGGGGAATTGTATATTAATAGATTTACGATCCTTAGGCGGGGCTAGCGGCGCACAGCTGAACGAGTAAATTCCTGCTCTGCTTTTATTTGCCATTATTTCGTCAGCCCATGTTCTAGGGCATAGCGCACCAATTCTGTGCGGCTGTTGGTGCCTGTTTTGCTAAACAGGCGGCTGACATATTTTTCGACGTTGCGGACGCTGGTTTCGAGCCGACGGGCAATTTCTTTGTTCATTAGCCCTTCTGCTACGAGTTCCAATACGCTTTGTTCGCGCGGGGTAAAGTCGAGGTTAATCGGTGCCGGAGTTTGGGCGATCGCCCCTTTCTGGGTCAAAATGGCGCGCAGTTGAGCAATTTGCTCTTTGATGTCAGCCAGGTCAGTTTTTTCGTCATCGCCACCGCTGCGGGCGATCGCCGTCCGTCGTTCTAGCAGGCTAGACACAATTGCCACTAGCTCTTCTGGGTCAAACGGCTTGGTCAAATAGGCATCACAGCCTGCGTTATAGCCTTGAATCCGGTCAGTCGTCATCCCTCGCGCTGTCAAAAAGACAACAGGCATGGTTTGAAACCGAGGGTCTTCTCGCATTTGCTTCAAAAACTGATAGCCATCGACCTGAGGCATCATCACATCAGAAATGACCAAATCAGGGGTCGATTGCTGCAACAAATCCCAGCCATCCCGAGCATTGCCGGCCACCTGGACGGTGAATCCACTGTCTTCCAAATAGGCTTGCACCGCCTGCCGCAACCCCGGTTCGTCGTCTACCAGCAATAGCTGTCCACTCATCCAGATTTCCTCTTTGACTGTTTACGAATTAACCCGGCACCCGGATCTGATGCGATGAGAGGCTAAAGGCGCGCCACACAACATCAGATCCTGTTTAGATCAGGGTTCTAAAGCAAGAGCTATCGGTTAATCAAACTCGGGTAGTCTTGCATTTTATAGTTTAAGGCACCGCTACTCTCGACTGCCGACCAGCGATCGCACTTCAGCCGCTGTGTTCATCGCTAGAGCCTGCGCCGCCAGAGCTTGGCAATCGGCCAGATTGAGCTGACGAATTTGCGCCTTGACGCTAGGAATCGTCGGGATGCTGACGCTCAGTTCTGTGACGCCTAGGCCAATCAAAATTGGAATGGCTTGCGGATCGCCTGCCATGCCGCCGCAGATGCCGCACCATTTACCGTGCTGGTTGGCGGCGCGAGCGGCCATGCCAATGAGACCCAACACGCCGGGATTCAGGGCATCGGCCAGCGCGGCTAGCTGGGGATGACCGCGATCCATGGCCAGTGTGTATTGAGTCAGGTCATTGGTGCCAACCGAGAAGAAATCGACCTCGCGGGCAAATTGTTCTGCCAGGACTGCGGTTGAGGGCACTTCTACCATAATTCCTGCCGGAATTGCCGCCACGCCTAGGGCCTGCCGTTCTGCCTCTAGCATGGTTTTGGCCAAGTGCCATTCTTCTAATCGCGCCACCATGGGGAACATAATCTGCACGTTGCCAGCTTGGGCAGCCCGCAAAATTGCCCGAAACTGGGTGCGGAGTAGCTCAGGATGATCAAATCCCAGGCGAATGCCGCGTATGCCCAGGAAGGGATTGGTTTCGGCAGCGAGCGGCAGGTAGGAAAGGGGTTTGTCGCCGCCGACATCGAGGGTGCGAATGATCAGGGGGCGATCGCCTAACGCCTTTGCCGCCGCTGTGTATAGCTCGGTTTGCTCGTCTTCGCTGGGAGCCGTGTCGCGCTCCATAAACAGCAGTTCAGACCGCAGCAGTCCGACGCCCTCACCGCCCAGCGTCACCGATTTGGCGGCGTCTTCGGCATTGCTAATATTGGCGACCACCTCAATCCGCTGGCCATCTTGCGTGATGGCAGGTTGAAACGCTGTGGCCAACTCTAGCTGCCGCCGTTCCTGCTGGCGGGCTTGGCGCTGGCGGATGTCGTCCATCTCAGCCGCCGACGGATGCAGGCGCAAGGTGCCTGCACTGCCATCGAGGATGACGGGCGTGCCGGCGGGCAGCTCTAACACACGCGGCTCAATGCCCACCAGTGCCGGGAGATCGAGCGATCGCGCCAAAATAGCGACGTGCGAGGTGGCACCACCGCCGACGGTACAAAAGCCCACCACCTTAGCGCGATCAAGCGTAGCCATGTCGGACGGGGTCAAGTCGGTGGCGACTAAAATCGTATTGGCAGGGTAGTCAACCGGGGCGGGGCGGGTGCCTGTGAGCAGCCGCAAGACGCGACTGCCCACGTCGCGCAGGTCGTTGGCGCGCTCTGCCAGCAAGGGATTCTCTAGCTGAGCCAACATCTCAGCCTGCGCCGTATATGCCTGCTGCCATGCAAAGGCAGCGCTTTTACCTTGAGCCACAAAATCGGTGGCAATAT
>CASBQJ010000499.1 GCA_949127705.1 Synechococcales cyanobacterium PMM_0085 | reverse complement strand
CCACAGGGTTTGGGGTTTGGGCATGGCAGTGCCATGCCCCTACAGGGTTTGGGGTTTGGGCATGGCACTGCCATGCCCCTACAGGGTTTTGGGTTTGGACATGGCAGTGCCATGCCCCTACAGGAGGGGATACTGCTAGCCCTTGCCGCCGCGCTGCACCATCACCTCTGCCACCCGCCGGCGATCGCCATCAATCCCCACAATTCGCACATAGTCATGGGCATGTTCGTTTAGGCAGGCGTCAAGCGCGGCGATCGCCTCTGCGGCATGGCCTTGATACAGGCCAAAGCACTGCCAGGAACCGACCCGAAACCGCCGCTTGTCCACATACTCTACCGCTAGGCGTAGCCCCTGACTGAGCAGGCTGGTAATATCGGTGGCGATCGCCCCACTGACCTGAGAGGACAGGGTGGCTTGACCATTGGCGGGTTTGACCGCGTCAGCCGCATCGCTAGAGCTGCCGTAAGAGGTAAAGTATTTGCCTGACGGGTTGGCAGCGGCTGGTTTCAGCGGTGCCTTTGCCGCCGAAGTGGAGCTAGAATGCGATCGCGGCGTTTGCAGCACTTCGTTGTATTCGGCCACCAGGCGCAGTTCACGAATCCGTTCCTGCTCGCGCACCATGGCATTGCCGATTTCAATTAAATGCGCCAACCTGACGTCGGGCGGGTGGAATTCCTGCGGTTTCCCGTCGCTATGAACCACTTTTTGCGAGACTTTATCGATGCCAATGTCGTAAATCATTTTACGGATTTGCTCGTCATAGAGCCGCGATCGCACCGCGCCAAAAAAGTCGGTTGCCTGGTCAGGGAAGGTATCGACCAGCTTTTCCACCTCCACAGCAGGTACCCCATCTGCCTCAAAAATTCCGGTCACAATTCCGAGGCGATCATCTCGGGTCGGATCCCAAAAAAACTTTTCCATCCGGCCATCGCGAATCAGCGGCGCATACAGAGTAGCAAAGTCATTGCCCGTCACAATGATCGGAATCCGCTGCGTGGGTTCGGCGTCATAGCTGCCCGGTAGCTGCACATTGGTTGGGTTGTCCGCAATATTCATTAGCGTGGCGTTGACCAATTGGGTGTTGACGGTGTACTGCGTACTCGAATCAACCCGCCCAATCCCAGCGTCCACATCATTGATCATCAGCACCGCCATGCGGCCATGCACCCGGCTCCACTCCCCCGCCTCCCGGTAGCGCAGCCGAATCAGCCGCGCCGGATCGCCCGCATCAGGGCTTTCCAATTCACCCGCCGACATAAATACGGCACCCAAGCCCATCCGCTTAAACACCACTTCACACATAAAGGTTTTACCTTCACCCTTGCGCCCGTGCAGCCCCAAAATTAGCGGCACTTTGACGTTGGGCAAATCCAAAAAGTTTTTGGTGATGTGGACGGCAAGGCGATCGAGGAACGGGGGGGGAATGTAGAAAGCCATGGGGTAGACGGTAAGGGATTGGAGTTATGGGCTGAAGCGATCGGCAAACCAGGTATTCCAACTCGGCCAGTTCAATACCAGTTGGGCAAGTTCGGAATAGCCAGCGGCGTCGGGGTGTGCGCCATCGCGCGATCGCACCTCTCGCATCCAGATTGGAGATTTGTGCAGAGGCGTAAATACATCTAGGTAAGGAATCTCAAACCCTTTACACATCTGCTGTTGCGCTTGCACCAGTTCGGCAATCCGCTGGTTTTGCTCGGCATTGGCCAGCGGCGGTGGACTCACCATCAACACCGAATAGCGCCGTTTTGCCACCAATAGCATCATGCCCGCATAGCGCAGAGAATCGGGTGTGGGGACCCGCACCCGGCCTTGCTCCCAGGTCGTATCGTTCGCCCCAAAGGAGAACACGACTCGACCGTCGCACGCGTCCGGCAGCCGCGCCAGCACTTCAAACTGCCAGCGCAACCCAATATCTGCACTCGTCTGTCGGCGAATACCCAAATTGTAATAGGTCAGGGAAATCCCTTGCTGCCCGACAAATTGCTGCCCCACAAACTGACAGACGCGACCCGTCCAGCCCAGCAGCATCGAATCACCGGTGCCATTGACAAATGAATCGCCGACAAAACAAATCCGGATATCCTTCATGGTGAATGCTGATAAAGACAAATCGTAGGGGCAGGTTTGAGCAGAATCTGTCAGCCAAAGCCGATGGGATATCTGTTAAACCTGCCCCTACGATGACTTAGGAATCAGAATTGAAGTAAGTTCTAAAGTTTGAGTTTGGAGTTTTGCAGTCAGCCCAAAACTCCAAACTTGGAACTTAAAACTCACTCATGCCTTAGTAGCGGTAGCCGCCGCTGGTGTTGTTGTTGTTTTGGTTGGGCTTGTGCACAATGAAGCTCATTACCTGGCACTGCTTGATGTTGTCAAATGCCACTACCCGGATGTAGCAGTTAGAAAACTCAGAGCGGCACTGTTGCACTTCGCTTAGCACTTCTTGAGGAGAAGAGCAGCTAAACATGGGCAGTTTCCACATCGTCCAATAGCAGGTTTCTGCTGCGGAGTCTTCGTTGAACTCAATGCAGGGGAAGAAGCCGTTATCGATGGTGTACTGGATCTGCCGTGCCACTTGCGCATCCGTCAGCGGCGGCAAGTAGGAAAAAGTCTCGTAGCGAATCTCTTTTGGTAAGGTCTTCATGATGTCCTCAATATGTCCTCAATGAGTATGCTTGGCTAGTCTGCGGAACCGTCTGATTGGTTCGTCAGCGTTGAATCGGGCAGATCTGGAGCTGGGGTTTCTGGTTCTGGGTGTGCCCCAGTGGCATCTGGCTCGGTTTGCGTCATCCGCTCCAATTGCTGACAGCGTTGCTGCGTGTTGGCCTGCTGAATACCTGTTCGAAGCATTTCTGGCAGATATTCGGCAACCTCTTCGGCAATATGTTCACGAACGGTCAAAATGCGAAAGGCTAGCGCTCGATCTTCTGTAAACAGAACTTCAAGGTACGCTTCACTATTCTCAATTCGCTCTCGCCGAGAGAATTCATGCAGCCGTAGCGATCGCGGCGGGTCAGTTTCACTCAGCTGATCCATCACCGTTCGCATCGCCTGATAGGTCAAGTAGCTAATCAGCGTTTTGGTCGTATCTTTCGCAATCTGCTTCAGATCCATTGGGGGGAGGATGAATGGGGAAGGATGTGTGCGCAAAGCGCGGGCTTAGCCAATGGCTGAACCGTATTAGCTCCGTGGAAATCAACTAACCGAAGCACTAGGATGAATGATTTTACTCCTAATTCTGCTCTCGGATGAAGGAATCTCAGTAGACCTGTTTCAACCTTCATCCGGCTAGTGGATATATCCAGAAACCTTTATCCCTCAACCGTTCATCAAACGGTATCGACTGCTTCAAATTCGAACTTGATTTCTTTCCACAGTTCGCAAGCCGTTGCCAACTCAGGCGACCAGCGGCAAGCTTCGCGAATGATGTCGCCACCTTCACGCATCAGGTCACGGCCTTCGTTGCGGGCTTGGACGCAGGCTTCGAGGGCAACGCGGTTAGCGGTTGCACCAGGAGCGTTGCCCCAGGGGTGACCCAAGGTACCACCACCAAACTGAAGCACAGAGTCGTCGCCGAAGATTTCGACCAAGGCGGGCATGTGCCATACGTGGATCCCACCGGAGGCCACGGCCATCACACCGGGCATGGAGGCCCAGTCTTGGGTGAAGTAGACACCGCGAGACGGATCGCGCTCGACGTAGTTTTCACGCAGCAGGTCGATGAAACCCAGGGTGATGGCTTTGTCGCCTTCCAGTTTGCCCACCACTGTGCCGGTGTGAATGTGGTCACCACCAGACATCCGCAGACACTTGGCCAACACGCGGAAGTGAATCCCGTGGTTTTTCTGGCGGTCAATCACGGCGTGCATGGCGCGGTGAATGTGCAGCAAGATGCCGTTGTCGCGGCACCAGTGAGACAGGGTGGTGTTGGCGGTGAAACCAGCGGTCAAGAAGTCATGCATGATGATGGGCATGTTGAGTTCTTTCGCATACTCAGCCCGCTTGATCATTTCTTCGCAGGTGGCGGCGGTGACGTTGAGGTAGTGACCTTTGATTTCGCCAGTTTCTGCTTGAGCTTTGTGGATGGCTTCAGCCACGAAGGTGAAGCGATCGCGCCAGCGCTGGAACGGCTGAGAGTTGATGTTTTCGTCGTCTTTGGTGAAATCTAAGCCACCCCGCAGACACTCATAGACAGCCCGACCGTAGTTCTTGGCCGACAAACCCAGTTTGGGTTTGATCGTACAGCCCAACAGAGGACGGCCATACTTGTTGATTTTGTCGCGCTCAACTTGGATGCCGTGAGGAGGCCCTTGGAACGTCTTGAGGTAGGCAACTGGAATCCGCAGGTCTTCTAGACGTAGCGCTTTTAGAGCCTTGAAGCCAAACACGTTACCCACCAAGGAGGTCAACAGGTTGGTGACAGAGCCTTCTTCAAACAAATCCAAGGGGTAGGCGATGTAGGCGATGAACTGATTTTCTTCGCCGCGAACAGGTTCGATATCGTAGCAGCGACCTTTGTAGCGATCGAGGTCGGTCAGCAAGTCTGTCCATACCGTCGTCCAGGTACCTGTGGAAGATTCAGCAGCAACAGCCGCAGCAGCTTCTTCAGGAGGGACTCCGGGTTGAGGTGTCACCCGGAATGCGGCCAGAATATCCGTATCTTTGGGCGTGTAGTCTGGCGTGTAATACGTCAGACGGTAATCTTGAACCCCGGCCTTGTACCCAGCTTTTGCTTGGGTTTTTGTTTGCGAATAAGACATCGTTTCCCTTCCTGTGAATCACTGTAATTGCGAGCATACAACATCCTCCCTGCACCGCACCCTACAAAGAATGCTGGCGGGAAGCTCTTGCACGAATCTGCTGTGCCGATGAGATACCTTCTAGCTGCGACAGTGCGCAACGGATGGCCATTGACAACATCTGCTGGTCAGGGCACCTGACTTAATCGCTACTCACGTTAGAAATTGAGTTTGCCCTGCTTTGAAGATTGCCGTGCTCGTGGCTCAACCCAAAATATACCAGGAATCGAATAAGCCAAACGTTGAATGTTCTTTGCCTCTATATAATCAATAGTTATCTTTCTATACAAAAGTTAATGTTGTGGCGATCGCCCGCTCTAAGATAGGCAGGCTTTTAGCGGCTAGCTATGATGGACTACGGGGCTAGACAACTTTTTGATCGAGATTAGACTGCCCAAATTGGACTGATTGAGATTGAAAGACCATGCAACCAGCCAACATGACTGGACTCGCCCAACCGCCCCCACCAGGGAGGTTGCGCCATCAAGATCCACCTCGGCTATGGCGAAACATAGTGGCCGGGTCGATTGGTATGCATTTACTGCTACTGTTAGCGCTGCCGTCGCTTTTGCAACCCGTTGACAGTCAATCTCAAGCTGGAATGCAGGCTCCTACTCCAATTGAACTAATCGATTTGGCTCAAGTCGGCGTCAACTCCCAAGCTGCTGGCGAAGGGGCTGCCGCAATTGATGCACCGAATCCAGACGCACCGAATCCAGAGGCACTGAACCCAGATGCACCGAACCCAGAGGCACCCGCTGCGAATGTCCCAGCCCCCGCTCAGTCTACCCAGACTGTTCCGCCCTCTGCCTTTGCTCCCACAGGGTT
>CASBQJ010000498.1 GCA_949127705.1 Synechococcales cyanobacterium PMM_0085 | reverse complement strand
CCCCCTGTTTATGCAAACCGATCCCCCTCGATCTGACCCCAGCTATGGCTATGCCGACGCCAAGCCCATCCATCATCACGCCTATTTGCTGCCCCCGCTATTGGAACTGATCGCGCCGCCAACGCAGACGCGGCTTTTAGACTTGGGTTGCGGCAATGGCAGCTTAAGCCAGCAGTTGGCGCTGCTCGGCTATGAGGTTGTAGGCGTCGAACATTCGGCCTCTGGAATCCAGGCGGCTCGGATGGCGGTGATCGAGTGTCAGTTTATTCAAGCCAGCATCTACGACCTGCCCGCAGAACTCGACCACAGCTTTGATCTGGTGATCTCAGTTGAGGTGATTGAGCATCTGTGCTATCCCCGCGAACTGCTGCGGGCGGCCAAGCGCTGCCTCAAACCCGGTGGGCAGTTGATTCTCACCACGCCCTACCACGGGTATTGGAAAAATTTGGCGATCGCCCTCTGCGGCAAAACCGATCAGCACTTCAATCCTCTGTGGGATAGCGGCCACGTTCGGTTTTTTTCGACCGCCACGTTGATTCAACTGCTGCAAGACGAGGGCTTTTCAGACATACAGCTCAAGTTTGCCGGACGGTTTCCTGGCTTTTGGAAATCCATGGTCTGCGCCTGCACTCTATCGCAACCGTCGGCCTGAGCGCCGCCGCCCGCTATGCAGCTAAACACCATCACCCCCCTAATTCTGACCTACAACGAAGCGCCCAACCTCGATCGCACCCTGGCGCAGCTCACCTGGGCCACCACCATCGTCGTCATCGACAGCTACAGCACCGATGCCACCCTAGAAATTGTGCAGCGCTACCCGCAAGTTAAGCTGTGGCAGCGTCCGTTCGATTCATTTGCCGCGCAGTGCAATTTTGGTTTGAGCCAAATCAGTTCGCCGTGGGTGCTGTCACTAGATGCCGACTATCTGTTATCGGATCAGCTGCTGGCAGAAATTCGGGCGTTGCCGGATGATGACACTGATGATGCATCAAATCATGTTCGGGAGCATGGCGATCGCATCTCTGGCGATCGCATTCAGGGCTACAGCGCCCGGTTCAAATATTGCGTCTTTGGCCAACCCTTGCGCGGGACGCTACTGCCCCCGCGCCAGGTGCTGTATCGCCCCCCCAAAGCTACCTACCACAACGATGGCCACGCCCATCGCGTCTCAATCAACGGCACCGTGCGATCGCTCTCTGGCTACATCTACCACGACGATCGCAAACCCCTGAGTCGCTGGCTGTGGGCACAAGATCGCTACATGGTGCTAGAGGCCAAAAAACTGCGAGAAACACCAATACCCCAGTTGAGTTGGGGCGATCGCCTCCGCCGCCAAACTCCATTTGCCCCCGCTGTGATTCTGCTCTACTGCTTGATACTCAAAGGCGGCATTTTAGACGGCAAAGCAGGCTGGTACTATGCTCTACAGCGCACCCTGGCAGAAATTTTGCTGGCAATTCGCTTGAGCCACGATGAAGGGTAATCAGGCCATGGGACAGTTTAATCTATAGCAGGCTTTAGGCCATCTGCTTACGAATAAGCACCTGATGCGACTGATGCACAATCTCAATCTTTTTCGCAAAATTATTTAGAAATGCATCAATCCCTTGGCGAGTTCCATACTCTTTAAACCCAAAGTCATAATCATCAAAAATCATGATGCCGTTTAGTTTTAATAGTCCCCAGCTCAAGATCGTGTCGGTTAAAACATCGCAGGCAATGTGAGAGCCATCTACATAAATCAAATCATAGTGATTGAGCGGGAGCGATCGCAAAATTTCGGCAGAGTTCCCCACTAGTTTTTTCACTTGATGGGCCGCGCCCGTTTTTGCCATATTTGCATCAAACCGAGCTTCCAACGCGTGCAGGTCTTCGGGGTTGAGGGACTGGTTTTCTAGACTGCCCTGAAAGGTGTCGATGCAGGTGATTGTAGCCGTCGGATGGGTCAACACCTGCTCTAACAGCCAGCAGGCCGATCGCCCTTCCCAACTGCCAATTTCTAAGACCTGTAAGTCGGCTCGACCGACAAATTCTGGCAAATATTCACGCCAGATCAAAAGATTGCGGCTAAACCAATCTTGCGTAAACTCGTATCCCTTTAATTTGATAGTGTCTGCATAGTCTAACCGCTGCAATTCTAACTGCGCTAAGGCAAGCGTGGGGTCTGCGGCAAGCGCCTGCTGGTAGTAGTCAACCGCTTGGGGGCGATCGCCTTGTTTCTGATGCATGACGCCGACATTAAACAACAGCTTGGCTCGCTGAATCTCGGTAATGCCTTCTCTCACATTCAGCGCTTTTTCAAAATTTTTAATTGCGCCCTCAATATCATTTTGAATAAATAAAGTATTTGCCAAATCTACATACGATTTGACCAGCTTAGCTGACGACCCTAATGGAGAATTTGACATGCCGATACTGACCCTCATCTGAATCTGATTACAGCGATCGTCACAGCGATCCGCCCGTCCAACCGGATACCCGACTTGACCTCAACCTTGCTGAGCCGCGCCGATCGCGTCACAATAACAATACAGACCTGCATTGCTATAGACAATATTTTTTAGCGAATCGACGGCTAATTTGTAATGGCTCTCACCTCCTCTTCCTCCCTGCGGCCCACCACTCCCCACTCCCAGCGTCCCAGTCCCGACGCCCAAGTAAACCTAGACTATGACATTGCGATCGCCGGCGGTGGCATTGTCGGTCTAACCCTGGCCTGTGCGCTGCAAGGCTCTGGGCTGCGTGTGGCTTTAGTTGAAGCCAATCCTCCGGCGGTGGGGTTAACTCAACGGCGCGCCTATGCCCTGACGCTGCTCACCGGGCGGATTTT
>CASBQJ010000497.1 GCA_949127705.1 Synechococcales cyanobacterium PMM_0085 | reverse complement strand
CTGCTACGTTAATGGAGACTTGCCCCCTCATCTCTGCCACCCGTGCCCCAGCCCATTCTCTACGTCAGCATTACCAACCATGGATTTGGTCACGCTACACGCACAGCGGCGGTCGTCGAGGAAATTCAGCAGCGGTGCCCAGAAATGCTGGTGATTATGGCAACCACGGCTCCTCGCTGGTTGCTAGAGTCCTACGTTTCGGGCGATTTTATTCACCGTCCCCGTGGAGTGGATGTGGGGGTAGTGCAACCCGATAGTTTGACGATAGATCGGGCGGCAACGCGGGAGAAATTGCAGCAGATTCGGGCGCAGGCGAATGCATTGATTGCCGGGGAAGCGACGTTTATTCGCCAAAACCGGGTGGGGCTAGTGCTGGCCGATATTCCACCGTTGGCGACGGCGATCGCCCATGCGGCCAATGTGCCCTGCTGGATGGCGAGTAATTTTGGCTGGGACTTCATTTATCGGGCGTGGGGCGACGACTTTAGTGATATGGCCAACTGGATTGGCGAGTGGTTTGGCCAGTGCGATCGCCTGTTTCGGCTACCGTTCCACGAACCGATGCGTGCCTTTCCGCAGATTGAAGATGTGGGGCTAACGGGTGGTCGTCCGCGCTATGCAGCAGCAGAATTGCGTCAACGGCTAAACCTGCCTGCCCCTGATGGAAAAACCGTACTGCTGACGTTTGGCGGATTAGGATTAGCCCAAATTCCCTATAACAATGTGACGCATTTCCCAGACTGGCAGTTTCTGACGATGGATCGCCATGCTCCAAACTTCCCAAACCTGATCAAAATTGATGCCCCTGGCATCCGTCCGGTAGACCTGATGCCGCTGTGCGATCGCGTCATTTCCAAACCGGGCTATGGCACGTTTTCGGAAGCCTGTCGCCTGGGTGTGCCGCTGATCTCCCTCACCCGCGACGATTTTGCCGAAGCGGCGCTGTTGCTAGATGGGATTCAAGACCATAATCCACACCGGATCCTGCCACCTGCCGACTTCTTTGCATCTAGCTGGCAGTTCTTGCACGAACCGCTGCTACCCCCGCGAAAAACGGAGGCGATCGCCCCCAATGGGAATGAGGCGATCGCGCAGGCGGTGATTGATTATTTTAATTAGCGTCTTTAATTGCAATACTCCAGACAGAATTTTAGTAAGATTTGGTTCTCAAACCCTACTAAAATTCTGTCCGGAGTATTGATCACTGAAAAACAGGAACGACTGGCAATCTATGGCTCAAAAGGTAAAAGTCGTTCTTAACGCTCCGACCACAGTTGTATCGTTGCCGCTATAGCCTTCTGGATTAAAAATCACAAACGCACCGGGGGTCAGAGTGATATTGTCCGACAATCTAACTGTGAGATATCCTTCAACTTGATAGGGATCAGCATTTTCAGGATTGATTGCACCACCACCTGTAGTATCTCGATTGAGCGGCTGGCCAAAAATTAGCCCCGCCGTGTTGCCCTCACCCAGCAAATCCTGGACATGCATCCCCACCAGCCAGCTAACAAAATTGGTGGACGCATCGACATCGACCAAATCACTAAAAATGTAAGCACCCGATGCGGTCAAAGCAACCTGAGGAGACAACTGCCAGGTAGCAGTTCCTCCCAGCGAATTCATCCGAATCCCCTCATTCAAAACTGCCAGTGTTTCGTTGCCACCCACTGCCGCAAGCTGGCTAGAGCTGGGTGAAAAGATCACCGAGCCAACATCGGCAGAACTCAACCCAGTTGCCAAAATGTTGATTTGGTGGTAGCTACTGGCATAGTTCAGCCCAACAGTAAAGGTGTCAGACGGGCGAAGCGTGAGCTGGGTTGCAATCACGTTGGTGCCGTTAAACAAACCTGCCCCCAAAGGCGCTCCGCCCGTCAGCCCTCCGTTTACAGGGACAGACGCCTGGGTCGAACCATAGAAGGCGCGCCAATCAATCTCATCCGAAATGTTCCACACAAACCCAAAGACTGTGGCCAGACCAACCCCAGACGTGCCCCCCGAAACTCGATAAGCGGCGTTGTATCCGGCAAATCGAGAGATTGCACCTTGACTATCGCTGGCAAAGGGAGAAACGGCTGGGAATGCGTCGCTGGTTTCAGCCCGTGGCGCAACAAACAGGCTGAAGTTCTGGGATACGGGGAAAAGATATAGCAACTTGTAGAGCTGAACGCTATTGGCCGCGCTATTCGAGAGGGTGTCGGGAACAGTTCTGCCAAACTGAGGAGCATAGCCTAGGCTGGCATTACTGCCTGTGCCAAACACCGGATCGCCTAGCCCCAGGGTGCCTGGAATGCTTCCCGATTGGCCAAAACCGCCACCAAAATTGTTCGCTTGTAGGCCGGTGATCAACGCATCGCGCCCCGTAAAGCTAGTGACTAGATTGAGCCTGACCCGATTATTGAAGACAACTTGTGCATCATCGCCAGGTCTTCCGCCCGTATTGCTGAGAAACGCTGGAGTCGCATCCGAATCGTTTGCTCCCGGATAGCCGCCTGTAGCCCCTGCAAGGCTAAAGATGATTTCACCATTCAACTGAGTGGTGGTTGAAAACTGGTTATCTTGCAGCTCAGAAACCTGAAATTCTAGGACATCTGCGCGGTCTTTCAAACTTGCTAATTCGCTAGCAAACTCCTGTTGAAGCCGTTGCAACGTGGCTAGATCTTCTGGGGTCGTCTGACCGCTAAAAGAAGCGGCAACCTGATCCAGACAGGCGCTTAGACCTGCTGCAAATTCATAGCGGGAAATGGCATTTTGCCCTCTGTAGGTGCCATCCGGATACCCTTCCAGACAGTTATAGCGCTCCACTAGATATTGCAATGATTCAAACGCCCAGTCGTCTGGCTGTACATCAGACAACTGGGTAACCGAGGTCACTTGCCCAATTAAATTTTGGGCGGCGTCATTCTGGGGCTGAGGAATTGAGGCAGCATTTAGAGAGAGAGGTGCACTCGGATCTTCAGGTTTGCCCTCTATTGCGATCGCGGGTAGAACCATCCAAAAAACTAAACTCGATACCAAACTGACTAAACTAACGCGCACTCCAATTAACACCTGACTCTCATATCGCATCGTCTTCGAACCTTACTATTGAGGAAAATTGAGGAGAAAATTTAAGAGGTTGCCCTACGGCTATTAGGAAACCTAAATGCTGAATTATTTTCAAAAGCGGCAAGACGATATATCTGCGTTCTTCAAATAAAACAGCATATTGCAGCGGAATTAAGCCGTTGGAGCATCCAAAATGGTCACTGTCCCTTTATCAAGGTCATAATACGCAGGGACAATTTTGAGCTTGCTGTCTTTCTCGAGTTGAGACAAAATGGGTGACTTTCTCAGATTAGCCACCTGGTTGTGAACGTTGAGCTTGATCGTGGCATCAACATCATCTAGGACAGCCGCCACCCCTTCCTTCGCAACTTTTTCTTGAATGCTTTTTACAGCAGGCTCAATTAACGGCACCAAAGAGGGAATGCTGCCGGGATTAGCTGGAAGAGCGATTCGCCCCATTGATGCAACAACTGCTCCACATCGTTCGTGTCCGATGACCAACAGCACTTTTGAGCCAAGCACTAACGTGCCAAACTCTAAACTACCGGTTTCTTGAGTAGTTGCAATATTTCCTGCGACTCGACAGACAAAGCAATCGCCAATTCCTTGATCAAAGATTTCTTCCACAGGAACGCGAGAATCTGCACAACTCAGGAAAGCTGCAAACGGAAACTGATCGGCTGCTGTATCGCTAACCCGCGACTTGCTGCCGCGAGGATGCATCAGAGTTCCTTCAACAAAGCGTTTATTGCCATCTGTGAGCAATTGCAATGCTTCGTCGGGAGTCATATCAGCGGCATCAGGACGATTTTCAATCGCTGGATCGGGACTAGCAGCCATTTCGGCCGCCGCCGGTGATGGGCTATCGGTCGCTGCGGTAGTGTCATCTTTTGCCCCAGAACAGGCAGTCGTAAATGCAAAACCTACTCCAGCAGCACCGAGTGCTTTAATCAAATCACGGCGTCCAAAACCAATATCTCCATAAAAACGACGGCTCATTTGAAAATACCTCCAAATACGGTTTACATCAGTAAGGCTGCTAGAGCAGCATGAATGCGCGATAGGCGGGTGAAGCTACCCTGTTAACCAGAGCGGCTTCACCAAAATTCTTTAGAGTGCAACCTTCTTAATTTTTAGGCTCTTCAAATAAGCCATTGGATCATTCGCATCAAACGTCACGCCATCAAAGAAGGTTTCAATCCCTCGCGTAGTTTCAGTCGGAATATCGGCACTGGCAATTCCAGCTTCGGTGGCGGCTTCACGCCAGATATCTTCCCGGTTGACCCGCTCAATCCATCCTTTGACATCGGTGTCGGGTGGCAGCATGCCCCAGCGAATATTTTCGGTGAGGAACCAAGTGTCATGGCTCTTATAGGGGTAAGACACGCTACCCTTGGAATCCTTCCAAAATAGGGGACCCATATTGAAGTCATTGATGGCAGGTTGACCATCACCCATGTTGTATTGCCCCTTCATGGGGGGAGCCAGAATATCGGCAGCGAGATTAAAGTATTCCCGACCCGACAGGATCTGAAGGGCTTCATCTCGATTGGCGGGGTCATCACACCATTGTTGTGCTTCCATCAATCCCTTGAGTAATGCCTTGGTTGCTTTGGGATATTGATCCGCCCAATCAGCCCGCGCGGCAAAATATTCTTCGGGGTGTGCCTTCCAAATTTGGGCAGTCAAAGCTCCCATGAAGCCAATGTTTTCTTGCACAATGCGATAGGGCCAGGGGTCACCCGTGCTAAACCCATCCATGGTGCCTGTTTTCATGTTGGCAACCGTTTGTGGGGGTGGAACCGCAATCAGAGTCACATCGGTATCTGGGTTAATGCCTCCAGCGGCTAACCAATAGCGAATCCACAGTTCTTGATTGGCACCAGGAAATGTGTAAGCGGCTGTGAATGGTTTCTTATTCCCTTTCAGTTGTGTGAAATAGGACTTTGCTTGACTCAAATCCAAGTGCACATTTTTACCGCTGTGCTTTCCGGCGATCGCAATCCCATTCCCTTGAGTGGAAGTTTGCAGCAGCACATACATCGGTATCTTTTCTTTATTGGCAGTGATCAGCCCTTCATTTAAAAGATAGGGCATGGGCATTTGAAACTGAGCGGCATCAAGCCCACCGCCCTTAGAACCAATGATGACATTGTCACGCAACGCACCCCAAGATGCCTGCTTTACGACTTGGACATCAGTCATGCCATACTTTTCAAAAAAGCCTTTGACCTTTGCCACAATAATGGGCGTTGCTTCAAAAATAGGGATATAGCCCAGTCGAGCCGTGGTAATTTCTGGACCTTCACCTCCGCCTACATTAACCGCTGGGGACGCTGTTGTTTGCGGTTGATTTGGGGCAGGTGGGTTAAGCGAAGTGCATGCATTGAGCAGTACTGTGCTTGCCGCAGTAGTACTGGCAGTATAAAGAAATTGACGTCTCGAAAACTTAGACATAAGCGCGCTACCTCCTAATTATCAAATACTTGACATCGCAAAATAAGCCAAAAGAAACTACTTCTCTTTCCGGGTTATATTTGCTATTTATCAAAGTTTTAATTTTCTGCTTGAAACTAAGATTACCTGTTTTTGGACAGTTTTGTTGAGTTAAAAAGAGTAATTAAAATAAAAGATCAAATCGGATAGATAAGTTTTTATTTTATTTAGTTTTGTATCTCAAGTTTATTGATTTAGATAATAAGCAGCTCTTTTGTTTTGCTATTCGTCAGTGCTTACTATCGAAGTTTTGATAGTTGTAGATACGTATCAGCAGGGCTTGGTTGTGTCATTCATCAATCCTTACTATAGAAACTCTATGGGAGAATGCTTTGAATTTTACTGCTGGCAAGAAAATAGTTGAGGTTTCCCCTAAACCCATTGTAGGAGAGGCTTCTAGGAGCTTTTAACTTTCCTCAAAGGGAGATCAAAGGAAGATGAAACTGATGGTTAACATCGCCAAACTCCCCTTCTAAAACAATCTTTTAGGCGATAAACCAATACTTACCATCGAAATTGTATGGTGCTTCCAAACAGGTTGTGAGAGGCGTACCCGGAGTAGTGCATTTCTCACAACCCACCGATCTCACAACTAACATAAGACTGCTGTGTCAAGCTATTTGTCAATGCTTACTATCAGTAAACTATCAGAATTAGGTTGAGCTATTTACCAATGCTTACTATCAGGATTAGGCTAAGCTATTGATCAATGCTTACTATCAAGCGTCGTCGAGCAAAGCACCATGCCCCACTTCCAAAAAATATTGCGAATTGAAACCCAGGCCAAAACCCTGCACCGGATCACGTTTAACGTAGCGGCTGTGATTGCCGATTCGGGGATTCAACTGGGGATGTGCAATCTGTTTTTGCGCCACACCTCCGCCAGCTTGATCATTCAAGAAAATGCGGATCCCGATGTGCTGCTAGATTTAGAAACTTTTTTATCAACGCTAGTGCCAGAGGGCAATGGCTACATCCACAGCACAGAAGGGGCAGATGATATGCCCGCTCACATTCGCAGTGTGCTTACCCACACGTCGGAGCAAATCCCCATTGCCAACGGTCGGCTGATGCTAGGCACCTGGCAAGGTATTTACCTATGGGAACATCGGCAACATCGCCACACCCGCGAGCTGGTAGTCCATGTGTCGGGTGAGTAGCGATCGCTATTGCTGACAATTTGCGGTTAACTAAGAGGCAGATGTCTTTCGGGAACGGTGCTCGTTCCTTATGTTGCTGAATGCGTGCCTACTCCCTCATTGCTCCGGCAAAAATTAACCTTTACCTAGAAATTATTGGCGATCGCCCCGATGGCTATCATGAGCTAGCCATGGTGATGCAAAGCGTGTCGCTAGCCGACCAAATCGACCTGCGGGCGAATGGCATTGAGCAGTTTCGGCTCACCTGTGACCATCCAAAGGTGCCCGCCGATCAGACGAACCTGGCCTACAAAGCAGCGATGCTGATGGCACAGCAGTTTCCGCAAGCCTTCCAAACCTACGGCGCGGTTGATATTGCCATTCATAAGCGGATTCCAGTCGGAGCCGGACTGGCCGGAGGGTCTACAGATG
>CASBQJ010000496.1 GCA_949127705.1 Synechococcales cyanobacterium PMM_0085 | reverse complement strand
TGCTTACCCACTTCAAGCTCTGCAAGGGGGAAGGCGTTGAAGACGTTCAAAGAGATCAACGTTTCCATACGAAAAGGTTTCCCTGGAATAGTTTAGGGATACGCTAGGACTTGGCGGTTCAACCGGAGTTGGGAAGAATCGCAGTTCGCAGCGTATAGAAGATCAGGGCAGCCTTGTAGGTGAGAAATCCTAAAAAGATAGGCAAGATTTGTAGCTGATTCCAGCGAGATGCTATTAGAATTAGCCCTACCAAGAGAACAAGTCGGGTGTTACCCAACCGATCTTTTTCCCGACCAAGCTGCTCAACGTTTCTAGCCAACATCCTCAAGTAAACCACACCTGTGCACGCTCCAATCAGGTAATTGAGAGCAATGTTTAGCGAGTAGAAAATCCACACAGAGCCAAAGATAACTGCTGCCATGAGCAACGTCACCTTAAACAAATCTCGCTGGAGCTGATAATACTCCTGCATAGAAGGATCTGGATCGGGCGGTAACCCTGGCGCAGTAGTTTCGCCTTCTGTGGGGATTGTCGCTTCAACCGATGCGGTTTCAAGAGAAGAATCTGGTGTGTTCACAAGCAAGTTATGGCTGTGCCCAGACGATTTGCTGGCAACATAATAACCTCCAAAATCATATCACCGACAGGTAACAATACTTAACGGGGTGAGCTGAAAAAACAAGAAGACCTTACAGCGTGATAAAAGATCCTCAGTAACAATCCCCTAAGTGCCGACAAGTTAAGATATATTGCGCTGCAATACAGGTAGGGAACCGCTGTTATTGGATGAACTGGTGTTGCCTGATTCACCAATTTGTCGGAACCAGCCTAAGTCTCTACACATCTCTACAGTAGAGATAGAGCAGCACCCGAGGGCGATCGCATCCCAACCTAAGCTCGCCTTCACCAGTCTCAGAAGCCTTCAGGAACGCAACAAAACTTATCACGGCTCTCAGGCTGAGGCGCACTCAGATGTTGATTTTTTTGGGACACTCTTATGGAGGGAGTCCGACACGCTTTTTAACAATCGATGTAATGGAACCCAGACGCTTTAATCTTAGAGTTAAGTTGTGCGACCCCAGGACATCGCTCGGGACAACCTGAGGCAAGTTGCTTCACCACATGCAGGTGGTCTAGAGAAGGTTCATCCCTACGCCCTCCTGAAAATGTCCCATGCAATACCCTGAGGCAGTTGTTATTAAAGGGAGCTTTTGAAATCCGATGAGTGTAACGGCAAGTGGTGGAAGCTCTGTTGCGCGCCCAAATCTTTATCAAACCCTACCCGTCTCTACAATTTCCCAGGCGGAGCAACAAGACCGCTTCTTGGGACGGGGAGAATTAAGCGAACTTTCTAGCTTTTTTAGTTCGGGGTTGAAAAGACTGGCGATCGCTGACGCGTTGACCCAAAATTCTGAATTAATTGTTTCTCGTGCCGCCAACCGGATTTTTGTGGGCGGCTCCCCCATGGCATTTCTCGAAAAGCCAGTTGAAGAAGACCTACCAGTCTTGGTGAGTATGGGCGGTGTAGCGCTCGATACCAGAGAATCCATGAAGCTAGGCACAACGACCTACGTTTCAGGCACAGGCAGTATTTTTGAAGGCGTTCTGTCCTTCTTCAACACGCCTAGCAGCGGACCAACCCCGCCGGGTTTTCGTCCCATTAACGTGGCGCGCTATGGGCCGAGCAACATGCAAAAGTCCCTGCGGGATTTGAGCTGGTTTCTGCGCTATGTGACCTACGCCATTGTGGCAGGCGACCCCAATATCATTTCTGTGAACGTCCGAGGCTTGCGAGAAATCATTGAAAACGCCTGTTCAGGAGATGCGACTATCGTGGCTCTTCAGGAAATGCGCATCGGCGCACTCACGCTTTTTCGCAATGATGCCGATGCCGCGCTAATCATCACTCAGTACTTTGAGGTGCTGATTAATGAATTTGTGTCGGCTACGCCTTCTGCCAAGGTGCGCCAGCGCTCCTCAGGAGATTTACAGGGTTTACAGCTGCCCCAAATTTACTTCAACGCCTCCGAACGCCGCCCTAAGTATGCGATGAAGCCAGGTTTGTCGTCTGGGGAGAAGATAGACGTAATCAAAGCCGCCTATCGCCAGGTATTTGAGCGCGACATTACTCGGGCTTACTCGCTCAGCATTTCCGACCTAGAGTCGAAGGTGAAAAACAACGAGATCTCCATGAAGGAGTTTATTCGTCGTCTGGCTAAGTCACCGCTCTATCGCAAAAACTTTTTCCAGCCCTACATCAACAGTCGCGCCTTAGAACTGGCATTCCGCCATATCTTAGGTCGAGGTCCCTCCTCGCGCGAAGAAGTTCAGAAATACTTCTCCATCGTGTCTCAAGGTGGTTTGTCTGCTCTAGTCGATGCGTTGGTCGATTCCAGGGAGTATGCCGACTATTTTGGGGAAGAAACCGTTCCTTACCTGCGCGGTTTGGGGCAAGAAGCTCAAGAGTGTCGCAACTGGGGACCCCAGCAAGATCTGTTTAAATACAGTGCGCCCTTCCGTAAGATTCCACAGTTCTTAACCACCTTCGCTAAATACAATCAGCCGCTACCCGACCAGCATGTGTATGGGTCTGGTAACGACCCGCTCGAAATCCAGTTCGGAGCTATTTTCCCCAAGGCCACCCGCAATCCCAGCGCCAGCCCTGCACCGTTCGGTAAAGATACTCGCCGGATCTTGATCAATCGGGGACCTGGGATCAACAACCAGCTCAGCAACCCAGCGGCTCGCGGCGTTGCCCCGGGTTCTTTGGGTCCTAAGGTATTTAAGCTGGATCAACAGCCCAGCTTTACCCGCAGCTTTGCCAAAAAAGGCGGCAACTCCAAAGGCATCAGCGTTAAGTATTCGGAAAGCTCCACCCAAGCTTTGATTCGGGTGATCTACCTGCAAGTGATTGGGCGCGAGGTCTACGAAGGTCAACGTCAAAAGGTGGCGGAGATTAAGCTAGAAAACGGTGACATTACCGTACGCGAGTTCGTCCGTATTTTGGCCAAGTCAGACTTATTCCGCAGCTTATATTGGACGCCGCTCTACGTCACCAAGGCAATTGAATACATTCACCGTCGCCTCCTCGGTCGTCCTACCTACGGGCGTCAAGAGATCAACCAATACTTCGACCTAGCGGCGAAAAAGGGTTTCTATGCGGTGGTAGACGCCATCCTCGACAGCCCAGAATACAGCGAAGTATTTAACGAAGACACCATCCCTTATGAGCGCTACTTGACTCCCGGCGGGCTGTCGTTGCGCACCAATCGCGTCGGCAGCATCACCGATAAGGGCATGAAGCCTAGCGTTGAGCAAACACCTCGTTTTATCACCCTAGGAGCTGTGACGGATACTCGCTCACAGCCCGACATTCAGTTCCGCTCTGAGCAAGGGGTTAGCAAAAAGCGAGAGCAGACCAAGGTCTTCAAACTCACAGGCACGTTCGATAAACCTCAACTCAAGGTTTTGATTGGCGCTGCGTATCGGCAGGTATTTGAGCGCGATATCGCGCCATACATTGTTCAGAACGAGTTCTCTGGCCTAGAAAGTAAGCTGGGCAACGGTGAGATTAACTTGAAAGAGTTTATTGAAGCGTTGGGCACCTCTAGCCTGTACATCAAGGAGTTCTACACGCCGTATCCCAACACGAAAGTGATTGAGCTAGGCACCAAGCACTTCTTGGGTCGCGCCCCCTTAGACCAAGCCGAAATCCGCAAGTACAACCAGCTGCTGGCCACCCAGGGGTTGAAGGGCTTTATCAGTTCCATGCTGGGTAGCGCTGAGTATGGGCAAGCCTTTGGCGAAGATACGGTGCCCTATAACCGCTATTTGACCCTGCCAGCTGCCAACTACCCCAACAGCCAGAAGCTCTACAACACACTCACCAAGCAAAACAAAGACCTGGTGGTGCCGAGCTTTGATACGCTGAAGCCGAAGATGGATCCGAGCACGATGCCGTTGACCAGTGTGGCGATCGCCGACTTGGCCACCGTATCTAGTCAGCTCAATGCAGCGAAGACTAAAGTTGTTGCGGCGGGTCGGTCGTTCTTGCCAGACAGTGACGGTGAATCGGTTGCAGCAGCGGTTAGTCCAGCTCGACGGAAACCAGCTCGGATCTTTCGGATGAACTCTGAAATCAGCTTGGCTGAAACAGCGTCAGTCATCAACGCGATCTATGTGCAGGTGATGGGGGTGCTCAACGGTGAGATTCCTAGTGAGTTCCGCCGCAGTGACCTAGAGCGCCAGCTACAAACTGGCGAAATCTCAGTCCGCGAGTTCGTCAAAACCCTTGCTAGCTCAGAGCTATATGTTCAGCGGTTCTATGCACCGTATCCCCACCCGAAAGTGATTGAATTCCTGTTCCGCAACTTGCTGGGTCGTGCGCCCGCTACGCAAGCAGAAATTCGTCAGTACGACCAATTGTTGGCCGACAGTGGCCTTAGCGCCGCTGTAGCCGCGCTGGTGGATAGCCCGGAGTATGCTCGCTACTTTGGTGAAGCTGTGGTGCCCTACAAACGCTTTCCATCTCTAAGTTCTGAGTCCTAAGTCTCAATCACCACTTGATCTGCTTGAGCAGATCAAGTGGAAACAATGTCGGACTTTTAGGGTAGTCCCCGATCCTATTGATCGGGGACTTTTTTTGGGGGAGGTAAGGCTTAAATCCGTGCGAAACTCAAGAGATGCTGTGCGTTAGGTAATGGGTTGACATGAACGTTTGGGTTGTATTGGCACTAGTGGCGATCGCAGCCTACCTATTGGGTTCAATTCCCACGGGCTATTGGGCAGGGCAGCTGTTGCAGGGCATCGACATTCGACAATATGGTTCCAAATCGACCGGAGCTACAAACGTACTGCGAATCTTGGGACGTGGCCCAGCCATTGTCGTCTTGCTGGTCGATGTCTTCAAGGGGGTCGCGGCGATCGCCCTCACGCGCTGGATTTATAGCCTGCCCAGTTTGGCCACCAGTATCCCTCCCACCGTTGCCCAAAATCTCTGGGTAGCGTGGGTGGTGACGGTAGCCGGACTACTGGCAATTTTTGCTCACAGCAAATCAATTTGGATCGGTTTCCAGGGCGGAAAATCTGCTGCCACTGGCTTAGGCGTGCTGTTTGCGCTGGCGTGGCAGGTGGGATTGGGAGCCGCTACCGTATTTATTTTGGTCTTATTGCTAACGCGGATTGTGTCGCTGGGGTCAATTTTGACGGCGATCGCCGCGCCCCTGCTGATGCTGCTGTTCCAACAGCCCCTGCCTTATCTGCTGCTGGCGATCGCCGGCGGCGCTTATGTTCTAATCACTCATCGCGCCAACATTCAACGCCTTTTGGCCGGAGCTGAACCACAAGTGGGGAAGGTGCAGAGCCGCACAGATCAGAGTCATAAGGACCAGCCTTAGAAGGCTTGGTTGGGAGACCAGGGAGTCGTGAGAGATGGGGAGGGAGCCACGGGCGCAGGGGCATAGCTTAAGTGGGAAGGCACCGGGCTGGCATACTCTACAGGCGAATAGTTGCTAATTTGGACAGAGCTGGGGGTAAACAAAAAGATCTGATCGCCTAACCGTTCTTGGTGGCCATCAAGGGCATAAGCCCCCCCGGCCACATAGTCGGCGGCCCGCTGCGCTTGTTCTGGCTCCATCAAGCCCAGGTTTAAAATAACCGATTTGCGATCGCACAACGCTCGAACGGCCTGCGGCATCTCTTCAAACGAGTGCGGTTCCATTAACACGACTTCTGGCTGGCTGCTGGCTAGTCGTGGCATCCCAACCACCTTGTTGGCCCCGCCCACAGCCTGAGCCGGGTGAGTATTTCCTGGAATGGGCGATCGATCGCCATCACCCGGCACCCCCAGATACCCCTGTGGCGACCCCGAGGCATCGTCTGAGGCGGCATAGGCAGCATCCTCATAATCGGCCTCATCAAACGGGTCGCCCAACCCAAATACATTCTGGACTCGTTGAAAAAAACTCATGGCACGATAGGGTTGGATGAACGAGTGGCGTGAGCTGGGTAATAGTTCTCTTGTTCTATGTTATGGCGATTTTGAGGGGGTGTGTGATGCGGTTTGTAAAGCCCGATCTACCCTTGAGTGACCGCTACCGGGTTGACGTCAGCATTGCGATCAAACAGCACGCGCGGTTTGAGCAAGGCTCGAAACAATAGCCAAACCGACTGAAACTCGCCTGGCGTTTGGCGCGTTTTCCATTGACCGGGGCGACAGAACAGAATCTCAACCAAGTGCCGCTGCTGTTCAAGGCCAATCGATTCAAACAGAATGCGCACGGTCGAAAATTCATCGCTAATGCCCTGGCGCGTTACTTGCCCCGTTAGCCCTAAATCGTCTTCTAACAGTTGCAGCTGAACCGATAATGGGGCATCGGGCACTAGGCTAGGAAAGCCTGCTTGGGTCAGCGCTACTTCGGCTCCCACTTCTGAAAGCATCGTGGTAACGCCCCAAAAGGTTTGCTCTCCTATGGTTAGTTTGACGGTGCGCCGTAGATCAAACCATTCGTAGGGGCTAGGGCGCGGTACGTCAAGCAAAATCAGCAGGGCAATGCCCAACATGAGCAGGTTGTATAAACTCCAAAGCCAACCCAAGCCAATCCCCTTGACCTGTGCGGCGATCGCTGGATCGACCGTCTGCTGCCATGCGCCTTTGATCATGCACATGCCCAGATTCACCCAGAGGCTGACAGCGGTAGCGCCAAACAGCAGAATCAGCGGTGCTGCCAGACTCCAGTTAAACGAGAAGCGATCGCTAGCCGTTCCTTTGGGCGTGACCTTAAACCCCTTGGCGAATGGATTAAGCATGACCTGCACCACCGTGAGCGCCAGCGGAAAACATAGCGCTAGAGAATAAATATCGGACAATACGGCAGAGCGCGAGCGGTAGTTGAGCCACGAGAACACGGCTAGCTGGACGAGATAGTAGGGCAGAAAAAAGTACATTAGCTCTGCGGCCGTGGCTCGCAGCGGAATTATTCCTAAAAAAGAATAAGCCAACGGCATCAGCAAATATCCGACCCGAGAGATACTGGTAAACCAGTGCAGCAACCCTTCTAGGTGAGCCAACCGCTGAATTGGACTGAGTCCAGGGATCGTCAGCGGATTAGAGTTGATGAAAAATGCTTGTAGGGTTCCCCGCGCCCAGCGCAAGCGTTGCAGAGCATGGGCTGCCATATTTTCGGCTGCCAACCCAGCGCTGAGCTTTTCGTCTAAGTAGACCATGCGATAGCCCTGCGCCGAGATCCGAATGCCGGTAAAGTAATCTTCGCTCAGAGAATCGGTGACAAACCCGCCCGTGGACTCTAAGGCACTGCGGCGAATAATAAAAGAGGTGCCCGAACAAATGACGCTGCCCGCCCCGTCTCGAATCGGCTGGATTTGGCGGTAGAACACCTCTTCCTCGGGCGTCAGGACGTCTTCTAAGCCCAAATTTCGAGCGATCGGGTCTGGGTTGTAAAACGTTTGAGGAGTTTGCACCAGGGCAACTTGCGAGTCTTGGAAGAACCCGATTGTGCGGGTGAGAAAGTTACGGGTAGGGACAAAGTCAGCATCAAACACCACTAGAAATTCGCCCGTGGTGCGGGGAAAGGCATAGTTAAGATTGCCGGCTTTAGCATGGCGATTGTCAGGGCGGGTCATGTAGTTGCAGCCCAGTTGAGCGGCCAACTGCTGGATTTCGGGGCGATGGGTGTCGTCTAGCAGGTAGACAGTTTTGTGCGGGTAGTCGATCGCTTGGCAGCCAATCATGGTGCGCTGCAAGATGAAAGCGGGTTCGTTGTAGGTGGGGATGAAGATATCTACCGTCGGCAGATAGGTGCCATTCACCACATCTAGCTCCAGCGCATTGGCTTCGGGGCGGCGATCGCGCACCTTTAGCATCAAAAACAGCTGAATAATGGCGCTGCTCAGCATGAGTAGTTCTAAAATCAGCAGCCCCAGACTAAACACGCCATTGAGGGGCGTAGTCAAATTGATGGTCGAGAGCGATCGCCACAATACATAGCGAATCGTCAAAACCGATAAAATACTGACGACGACAACCCGTGACCAAGCTTGGGGCTGCGGCGATAGGCGCATCACCAACAGGACTACCAAAAACAGCGCCACCGTTGGCACAATCAGGTATTGGCCTGCCACTATCGGCACTTCTATCCACAGGGGAGGGTTTTCTTGAATCACGTTGAGCTGAGCGAAAATTTTGCTAATCGCACCTTGTCCCGCAAACCAAAGCCCCACAATCAATCCGGCGATCGCCACCACACCAACCAACACCAAGGTGGTCAGCTGAGAGTGAGGCACGGGGGCAGGGGTATTCGACAAGTCTCGACTGCGAACCTCAGACGTTGTCATTGCTTTGCTCCACCTATCCATAACGCAGTAACTGTAACTCTGGCTCGGTAAATCTGGTTCTACATCAACTTGGATCGATAGAGACCGCTCCGACCCGATCAATCTACAGTTTGCTATGTCCCGTTATACAGGATCTCAGACAATGGACAACGTTTCTCGAACCATAGACTGCGATCTATAGTTCAAAGGGTTAAAACCTTTCAAAAAACCATAGCCAGAGATAATTGCAGGCAGAATACGAGGAATGGCGATCGACTAAAAGAGCAACATTCTTATTCCACTGGGTATCCTACCGTTCAGGGCAGTTCTAGATTTAACCGCAGAAGGCACCTTGCCTCAGCAATATACGCTCAAACGCTAACGGCGGATTCGACCTCTAGGTCACTTTTACAGCTAGCTTAACGAATCCCTAGGGTTACATCCGGACAGAGCAGACTGCACGAAACCATCACCTAGTAGAAGACGGCGCAAGTTTAGCTACTGTAGGGCGGGCATCTTGCCCGCGCAGGCTGGAAGCCTGCACTACGAATGGTAGGCAGATTTACGCCTCAGACTACTAGTGCGATTTGGGTGAGCAGTTTGTTGCAAAAAAGTACCTGACAGTTTTTTGACACGTTTTGTATACGCAAAATCAACTGTTCAACGCACTGCTGCAATTATCTAAACCAGAGCTAAGAC
>CASBQJ010000495.1 GCA_949127705.1 Synechococcales cyanobacterium PMM_0085 | reverse complement strand
GGATGGTAGTTGTCTAAATCTACCAGCACTAAGTCTGCGTCGTAGCCAGAGGCGATCGCCCCCTTCCCCACAATTCCGTAGGCTTTTGCCACCGCCGTAGACATCCAGTTAGAAACTTGAGCCACGCTACATCGCCCCTGCATCGCCTGGGTCAGCATCAGCGGCAGAGAGGTTTCCACTCCCGGCATTCCCGACGGCACCTTGGCAGGCTCCAGAAAAACAGTTGTTGAAGGTGCCTCTTCATCGGCTGGATTGGCGGCATTTGCCATACCCTTTTCGGCCAGCGTATGGGGGGCATGATCGGTGGCAATAAAATCAATCACGCCATCTTGCAGTGCCTGCCACAGCACCGCATTATCGTGAACACTGCGAATCGGCGGGTTCATTTGAATCAGGGAACCCAGCTTTTCATAGTCGCCCGTATTCAGCAGCAGATGCTGCGGCGTCACTTCTGCCGTCACCCAAGCGGGCTTCTCGTGGCGCAGCAGGTCGGCTTCTTCTGCGGTGGAAAGGTGCAGAATATGCAGCCGTCGCTGATATTTTTTAGACAGTTTGAGCGCTAGTTGGGTGGCGTTGAGTGCCGCCTGATTATCTTGAATCACAGAATGAATGGCCGGATCGGTGCTGCCCGCAAATTCTTGCCGCCGTTGGGCAATCCGCGCCTGGTCTTCGGCATGGACGGCGATCAGGCGGGTGCCGGTGGCAAAAATCCGATCTAAGGCAGCTTCTTGATCGACCAGCAGATCGCCATGCATCGAACCCATAAAAATTTTGATGCCGGGGGTGGGCGTCGCAGTTTGCAGATCCGGTAAATTTTCAGCCGTAGCGCCGATAAAAAAGCCGAAGTTGACAAACGATTTTTGGGCGGCGCGGGTTAACTTATCGTTGAGGGCATCCTGATTGATGGTTAGCGGCTTGGTATTGGGCATTTCCAAAAAAGACGTGACGCCGCCACGGGCACAGGCGCGGGAGGCCGTGGTGAGGTCTTCTTTATGCTCTAGTCCTGGTTCACGGAAATGCACTTGCGGGTCAATGACGCCGGGGAGCAGGGTGAACTGGTTCGCTTCAATGACGGTATCGGCATCTCGCTCTAGGTTGGGGCCAATCTGCCCAATCACGCCGCCCTCAATCCACACATCAGCGGACTGAAAGGTGCCATCGGGGAGTAAGACCCTAGCGTTGCGAATTAGTAATGTGGCGGCGGCGGATGGGGGCATAGTGAACCAGGCGATACTGCCTCCATCATAGGAAATTTCGGTGATCCTCGGTTTAATGGTGCTGCTGTGACAGCGCCAAAGTCGATGTTCGTAAGCGCTATACGACTCAAAATAATGGCACTCACTCAATCTACCATTGTCGAAGTTGCGATATTTATTTTAGTGTATGCCTTAGCTAGTGCAATGGCTGATTTAAAAACACCGTTGAGTCGGACTATTGAGGTGCTTAAAGCGAGAACAGAAGGACAAGGAGTAAATGCTACAGCGCGAATCTGGGTATTAACATAAGGCGGGAAATTCAATATGACGCTGTAGTTCAGCAACAACGGGTCATTAGCGACTCTTTGGCCATCCGTTTGCGAACCTCTTTAAGCCTGCATTAAATATATTTACGGAGCTATCTATGCATAGACAGCCTTCTTTATCACAACAGCCCCATCTCTAGTACGGTCAATCTGTCCCGGTTTAAGTTGATACTCAGCATAATGGCTTAATAGACCCTATACCGTCAATCTCATCCCCTAAATTAGCTCTAAACTTAAGTAATACGCAGGCTTCAAATCAGTACTATATGACCCAGGTAAATCGTTCAGGAAGTCAAGATATAAAGCAGGATATTAGACGTTTGGACAATACTCTCATGGTGGAAATTGAGAAACTGCGTCAGGAAATTTCGAGACTGAATCAAGATATTCGTGATTTGCAAATTTCGCTTTCAACTACAGCAGAACATGGTGATTTAATCGAAGCGCAGCTATATGAAACCAACCTTAAGCTTCAGGAAGAAATGGTAGTGCGACAACGGGCAGAAGCGACCTTAAATGCCCTATTTGACATTATTTCTAAAGAACGAGACGATCTAGAAATCATTGTGCAAACTATCGTAGAACACGGGGACGTTGTTGATAATCAGTGGTATCAAAAATTGCGTGAAGCAACGCGATTGGCCAATTTTGATAGCCTCACCCAAATCGCTAACCGCCTCAAGTTTGATGGGCATTTAACAAAACAGTGGAAACAAATGATGCGAGAGCAATCGTCTCTATCGATTTTGCTGTGTGATATTGACTACTTTAAACAGTACAACGATACCTATGGGCATGTGATGGGGGATGGCTGCTTGAAAAAGGTGGCACGCGCACTGAATGAGACGCTGAGCCGTCCCACTGATCTAGTGGCTCGCTATGGGGGAGAAGAGTTTGCAGCGGTGTTGCCCCAAACGGGAGAGGAGGGAGCTTTGCAGGTAGCAAAACGGATGCAGATGGCGATCGCCCGCCTTGAAATTCCCCACGCTAGTTCCAGCATTAACCCCTATATCACCCTGAGCATTGGCGTAGCGAGTACTATTCCTCAGCCGCAGCGATCGCCTAACAGTTTGGTAGACGAAGCAGATCAGTTGCTTTATCGAGCCAAACAACAGGGCCGCAATCGAGTTGTTTGTCAGAGCGAGGCTTAGAGCAAGGCTTAATTTACCGAATCTACCTGCCCCAGATCGTAAATTCAACTTTTTTGATGCGGCTCTAAACCGATAAAACTTTAGTAATGACAGGTATTACCTCGTATTACTAAGTAATACGATATTGAAGTGTAGTTTCAAGTTTTAGGAGAAATCGCCCGCGCCTGTACCATATCTCTCCGCTCCCCCGTACTATATACAGATATATAGCCGTTGCCCTCTAAGCTTAGCTGCTCACTAGGGACTAGCTTCCCCCCTAGGAGCTACAAACACTAACAGCTACAGAGTCAGCTCCGTAACGATATGGATGTATTCGAAATAGAGAGTAGAAAAACTAGACCCCTAGACTCTGCTATTGCCTTTCTCACTTTCTAAATCAAGCCGCTATGGTTCAAACCAATGATATTCACACCTTTGGAGACTTTTTGGCAGCCGTTCCTGCCAGTGAGGAATACCTCACCCTAAATTTCTCTCCCGCCTTGGCTCTACGCAAGCAGCGCTGGCGTAACTACGGACTATCGGCAGATTTTCTAGGAGACTATTTTGCTGCCTTTTTCCCTGGCGAGACGCTGCCTAACAGTAAAATCGACCGCAGGAATACGGTCAAAGCAACCGTCAGCTATATTGCCAACGAACTGATAGAAAACGCTGTAAAGTACAGCGACGAAGCGTTCCCGTTGCCGATCAGTATCACTTTGTTCCTTTATGAGTCGAAGATAATTTTCCAAATTACCAACTATTCCAACCTACCTGGAGGCGAAAATTACCAAGCCTTTGTGCAAGCCATCCTTAACTCAGACCCTAGTGAACTTTATCTACAACAGCTAGAAAAGACCGCGATGGGTGCGGGCGGCTCTAGTATGGGTTTGTTGACAATGATTAATGACTATTCTGCCCAGTTTGGCTGGCAGTTTCAAGCGTCTCACCATAATCCAGAAGTCGTGCAAGTAACTGTTATGGTGCACTTAGAGGTATAACAGAAGCTTGCGTGAAATTACTATAAATACTGTTGACTGAAGAGTAGTTGCTTGTGAATATTAAGCCCGTGGAGATAAAAACTGATGATTACAGCATCTGGTACGAACCAGAATCTTCGACTGCTTTCTTCCAAGGGTTTCTGCGGTTAGATGGGATGGCAGAATACCAGCCCATTATGAATCTGCTGGTGAGTGCCATAGAAGAATCTGATTCTTTTAACGTTAACCTAAAAGATCTAGAGTTTTTGAACAGCTCTGGAATTAGTATGCTGTCAATGTTTGTGGTTCGCGTGCGTGAACGCGGCAACATCCAGCTCGTGTTACAGGGTTCTGAAAAGGTGCTATGGCAAACTAAATCTCTTAAGAATCTACAGCGTCTAATGCCAAGTTTAACGCTGGAGTTTTCGTCATAATGTTTTTAGCGGTATGTCATAGATTTAACTCAATAGCGATCGCGTTCAGCTGCTTAAACCAGCGCCTACCCACACCCGACAACAGCCTGCACAGGTTTAGCTGCATACCTTTTAGGAGATGCGATGCGTCATGATGGAGCGATCGCCCCAAGAACCTGTTCAACTATTGACAGAGCTAGCGCAGCTCCGCCATGACGTAAAGCGGCTAACGCAAGCCAACAGTGACTTGGAGATTTCGCTCAGCACCACCGCAGAACATGGCGATTTTGTAGAGGCCCAGCTGCAGGCTGCCAACCAAAGACTAGAAGCAGAAATTGCCGAGCGGCAGCTAGCACAGCTAACCCTGCAAACTATTTTAGAAACTGTTTCTAGAGATAAAGCCGATCTAGAAATGATTTTGACGGCCACCGCAGAACATGGCGATGTGCTGGCGTATCAGCTCTACACCCAAGCCGTTGAGACCATGCGCCGCAGTGAAGAACTGTTTCGGGCGATCTCAGAATCAACCCCAATTCTGATGATTTTGACCCAGCAGCTAGACGGAAAAATTACCTACGCCAACTCCATTTCTATCCAGCAGTTGGGGCTAGACATGCAGCGGCAAGAGGGTTATCGGCTGCAAGAATTCTTTTTGAACCCAGACGATGAACGGCAGATTGAGGTGCTCCTGGCAGACCAAGGCCGGGTGCGCAACTATGAAATGCAGGTGCGTTGTGCCACAGATGACGCGTTTTGGGTGTCTGCCTCGATTCATCCACTGGTATTGGGCGACACTCAGACGCTGCTGACGACCCTGTATGACGTTAGCGATCGCAAACAGGCCGAAGCTGCCCTCCAGCAGTCGCAAGCCACCTTGCAGCAGCAGGCTCAAGACCTAGAACTGCGCGTGATTCAGCGGGCTGCACAATTGCAGCAGGCAGAAGAGAAATACCGCGCCATTTTTGAAAATGCGGCTGAAGGAATTTTTCAAATTACCTTAAAAGGCAGCTACATCAGCGCTAATCCGGCATTGGCAAAGCTCTACGACTACGCCTCTCCAGACGAGTTAATTGCCGGCATTACCAACCTCAGTCAGCAGGTCTATGTGCAGCCGCGCCGCCGCGATGAAATGATTGCCTACTTGACCCGCTTTGGCTCAGTCGAAGGGTTTGAATCGGAAGTCTACCGCCAAGACGGCTCTACTATTTGGGTTTCAGAAAATGTTCGCGCGGTTCGTGATGCCGATGACGTCTTACTGTATTACGAAGGCACCGCCCGCAATATTACCGATCGCAAGACGGCTGAAGATGAGCTACGCCAGCAGCGGCTGATGTCAGAACGGCTGTTGCTCAATGTGTTGCCGCAGCCCATTGCCGAGCGGCTAAAACGGGGCGAAACTAATATTGCCGATAGCTTTCCCGCCGCCACGGTCTTATTTGCCGACATTGTTAACTTCACGGGTTTGTCTTCTCATATTGCTCCCGTAGAATTGGTGGGGCTGCTGAATCGCGTGTTTTCCGTTTTCGATAAGCTGGCAGACCGCTATCAGCTAGAAAAGATTAAGACTATTGGCGATGCCTATATGGTGGTAGGCGGGGTGCCTACTGAGACCCGCGATCATGCAGAGGCGATCGCCACCATGGCCTTAGGGATGATGCGCGCCACCAACCGCTTCAAAACCCGCAATAAACAGCCGATTCGCCTGCGCATTGGCATCCATACCGGTCCCGTCGTCGCAGGCGTCATCGGCAGCCGCAAATTTACCTACGATCTGTGGGGAGATACGGTCAACGTGGCTAGCCGGATGGAATCGCAGGGCGAAGTCGGGCGGATTCAGGTCAGCGAAGCCGTCTACGAAAAATTGAGCGATCGCTTTACCTTTACCCCCCGCCCCCCGCTGGATGTGAAAGGCAAAGGGGTGATGCATACCTACTGGCTCCTGGGTAAAAAGTCTGAATAATTTAACGCTCAAGTCACAGATATTATTGTGAGTGATCCCCGCCTTGCTCCCATACTCACCTGGTTCACGCAGCAGGGCTGGCAGCCGTTACCCTTTCAGCTCAGCACCTGGAACGCCTATCTAGCCCACCGCAGCGGCTTAGTTCAGGTGCCGACGGGTTCGGGTAAAACCTACGCGGCAGTCATGGGGGCGATCGCCGAACATCTCCACACGCCTCCGCAACCAGGGCTGCAACTGCTCTACATCACCCCATTGCGCGCCCTATCGCGAGACATTGAACTCTCCATCCGCCGCCCGATCGACGACATGGGCTGGAACCTGCGGGTCGAATCTCGCACCGGCGATACTAGCAGCGCCCGCAAAACCCGGCAGCTGAAAAATATGCCAGAAATTTTGATTACCACACCCGAAACGCTGGCGGTGATGCTGTCTAGTCCAAACGCCAAAGACCTGTTCAGCTCATTGCAAGGTGTAATTTTAGACGAATGGCACGAATTGCTTAGCTCCAAACGGGGCACCCAGGTGGAGCTGTGTTTGGCTCATTTGCGATCGCTGCGCCCTACCCTGCGCACCTGGGCGATCTCCGCCACCCTCGGCAATATCTCTGAAGCGGCTCAAGTTGCCGTGGGGTTGGGCACAGAACCTGTCATCATCCAATCCAACCTCCAGCGCCAAACCATCATTAAAAGCATCCTGCCCGACTCAATTGATACCTTTCCTTGGGCAGGGCACTTGGGTCTGCGGCTGTATGAGAAATTGGTAACGGCATTAGACATCGAAATCTCGACTCTCATTTTTACCAACACCCGCGCCCAGGCTGAAAAATGGTACCAGGCGTTGCTCTATGCGATGCCCAACGCCACCGAAAAAATTGCCCTGCACCACGGCTCCATTGAAGCCAGCGAACGAGAGGCGATCGAAGCGGGACTGAAGCGTGGACAGACCAAGTGGGTCGTCTGCACCTCCTCGCTAGACTTAGGCGTAGACTTTCAGCCCGTCGAGCGCGTCGTCCAAATTGGCAGCGCCAAAAACCTGGCTCGCCTACTGCAACGCGCCGGACGCTCTGCCCACGTGCCCCACGGCACCTCCGAAATCTTCTTCCTGCCCACCAACGCCCTAGAACTGCTGGAAATTTCTGCCTTTCGCAGCGGGTTGGCGGCAGGGGATATGGAAACCCGCCGCCCCCGCCATCAGCCCTATGATGTGTTGATCCAGCATCTGATCACCCTGGCCTGCGGCGGTGGATTTCAGGCAGATGCTATTTTACAAGAAGTGCGGCAAACGGTTGCCTATGCCAACCTAACGGATGCAGAATTTGCCTGGATTTTAGAATTTATTACTCAAGGTGGCAAATGTTTAACGGCTTACCCACGCTACAAAAAAGTAGTGCTAGAAAATGGCATTCACAACGTCACAGATAGCCAAATTGCCCGCATGCATCGGATGGGAATTGGCACGATCACCTCGAACCAAGCCGTCCAAATTCAATATACGAATCGCAAAAAAATTGGCACTGTTGAAGAGAACTTTGTTTCAAAATTAAACAAGGGCGACGTCTTCTTTTTTGCGGGGCGGCAATTGGAGTTTTTTATGATTAAAGACATGGTGGCCTATGTTAAAAACAGCACCAAAAAGTCCACAGTCACCCCCACTTGGGGCGGCGGCACCTTGGCTATTTCAGATACACTTAGCACCCATCTACGGCATGAACTGGATACCGTAACAGGCAATGCGATCGCTCCGCAGGTAAGCCAACGCCCCCCCAACCCAGAAATCAACGCCGAAATCGCGTGTCTGCTGCCCATTTTGGCGGCCCAAGACCGCATTTCTCAGCTGCCCACCTCCCAGCAATTATTAATAGAAATTTGCAAAACCCGCGAAGGGCAGCATCTATATGTGTTTCCGTTTGAAGGGCGATTTGTGCATGAAGGCTTAGGCTTTTTGTGGAGCTATCGGTTTGCTAAACAAAAGCCGGCCACCTTCACCGTCTCAGTCAACGACTATGGCTTTGAGATTTTAGCGCCCAAAGAGTATCCCTTAAAGACCTATTTTCCCCAGAATTCTTTAGCCTAGAACAGCTCTACGACGACATCAAAGCCAGCCTCAATCTTTCGGAATTAACCGCCCGTAAGTTTCGCAGCATTGCCCAAATTGCCGGTTTAGTCTTTAGAGGGTATCCCTCAGCCAAAAAAACGGTCAGTCAGTTGCAGGTGAGTTCGTCTCTCATTTTTGAGGTATTCTCAAAATATGAACCCAATAACTTATTATTAAAGCAAGCCGAAACTGAGGTGTTAGACGAGCAATTGGAAACCCATCGGCTAGCCAAAACCCTCGATCGCCTGCGTCAACTGACCCTAGTTTGGCAAGTCACGAAACGTCCCTCTCCCTTCGCGTTTCCGTTATTAGTAGAACGGCTCAATTCGCGGCTGTCGAATGAAAGCTTGTTAGAGCGAGTCGAGCGGATGAAACAGCAATGGGAAAAGCAGTAAATGCAATTGGTATATTGATGAGGCACGAATGGTAATTCAAGTGTATGGCATTCCCAATTGTGGGACATGCAAAAAAGCATTAACCTGGCTCGACAATCGCGGGGTTGAGTATGAGTTTGTTAACACCAAAGATCATCCCCCTACTAAAAAAGTGGTTCAAGCTTGGGTAGAGGCTCTGGGGGCAAAACCCATGCGCAATACCTCTGGCCAGTCCTATCGCGCCTTGGGCAGCCAGAAAGATGACTGGACTGATGCCCAATGGGTGGAAGCCTTTGCCAATGACGCCATGTTGCTGAAGCGCCCCCTGTTTGTGAAAGATGGAGCCGCTGTCCTGGTTGGGTTTCGGGACTCAGAAGCAGTGATTCGGCAGAAGCTGGAACTGTAAGTTAGAAACGTGCATTATAGCCGTAGGTATAAAGCTTAGGACATAGCAGCGGCCTGTGAGGACATAGCAGCGGCCTGTGAGGACATAGCAGTGCCCGGTGAGGACATAGCAGTGCCCTGTGAGGACATAGCAGCGGCCGGTGAGGAGCCTGTGAGGACATAGCAGTGCTATGTCCCTACTGGGGAAATTGGGTGTTAGTAGGCGGCGATCGCCCCCAGATTCAGCCGAAATTCCCCTGCGGCAAACCGGGGGTTCAGCGCCCCGTCATATTCAAACTTACTCAGCATTAACTGCAGCGATCGCACCCGTGCTGCATTTAGCGGTCGGCTGTTGGGCACCGTTTTGGCCCGAAACACAGGCACCAGTTCGGCAAACGGCAGGCGCACCGTGATCCATTCATTCGCTACCGTATCAAACGACGCCGCAAACGCCACACTGTCCCACGAATCTTCATCGCGCACCAAAAACTTATAGCGCTGCCCGTCACCATTCACCCGCAGCTCAAACCCACTATAGGCCGCCAGATTCAGCGGCGGCTCAAAATTGCGCGTCCGCACCGACGCAAACCCGCCCGAATTGTCGGTAGACACATAGCCCGTAAACAGCGCCGAATCGGGCTGCTGTCGCAACGAACTCGCGCTCACCCCCCCCATCACCACATCATCCAGCGCCCCCCAGGTTTGCTCCAGCGCCGCCCTGGGCTGGCTAAAGTCAAAAATGATTCCGGCTTGAGGTTGCGGTGCAGGCGATGGTGACGAGCCAAATATCATTTTTTTTAAGCAGCTAACGACAGGAATCGTTTCAAAATAGGTGAGAGTTTGAAGGAACCGTCCTGCATCCCATTGGCGGTTGGGTTGAGACATGGTTAAGGCTCGAGTAAATAGCATGAGAGCATGATCTCAATTGTAGACGACAGAGCATATCCTGCTTGAGGTCAACATCTTATAACCCAACCTCTAAACTAGTAGTAAAGGGCATTTGGGAGATAAAAGGGCTATGACACAGACAACAACGCAGGCCAGTAATGTTTTAGGCGGGACGCTGCAACCCTGCTGCACGTCGCCAATGACGGGGTTTTATCGCGATGGTATGTGCAATACGGGGGCGGGGGATTTTGGGGCCCATGTGGTGTGTGCCCAGATGACGGAGGAGTTTTTGACTTACACCCAGGCGCAAGGAAACGACTTGTCTACGCCAATGCCAGCCTATGGGTTTCCGGGGCTAAAGGCAGGCGATCGCTGGTGTCTGTGTGCCGCGCGCTGGAAGGAAGCCCTAGACGATGGTGT
>CASBQJ010000494.1 GCA_949127705.1 Synechococcales cyanobacterium PMM_0085 | reverse complement strand
ACAAGGCATACCACGTCGGCAAAGCCCTAGTCGAAAAACTCAAAGAGCTGATCCCCCGCCACCAGTTCAAAATTCCGATCCAGGCCACCATCGGCAGCCGCGTCGTCGCCAGTGAACAGATTCCCGCCCTGCGCAAAGACGTGTTGGCCAAGTGCTACGGCGGCGATATTAGCCGGAAAAAGAAATTGCTCCAAAAACAAGCCAAAGGCAAGAAACGGATGAAATCCGTCGGCACCGTCGATGTCCCGCAAGAAGCCTTTATGGCCGTGTTGAAGCTGCAATAAGGTATGGCCGTAGAGACGCGATTCATCGCGTCTATAACCGTGAAGACGCGATTCATCGCGTCTCTATGGGGGTGAATTAGGTGGGGAACACCCCGATCACGTATTCGCCTTCATTGACTGCCTGATTGGTGGCGACGTCATATACCCGCCCGCTGCACTCGGCATAGATGTCTAGTACTACGGGCAGCGTACCTTCCTTATTGAAGCTCAGCAGTTGATAGAGCCGCTGCTGAGCCTGCACCATTGCGCCCAGCGGCACCCTGGCCTGAACGATGCCGCCGCCGGGAGCATAGTAGCGTCGCAGCTGGCTACGCTGAGTGAAGGTCGTAGGATGCGGCTGGATCGAGGGTGTGATCGGCAGGTGCAGCATCTGCTTGGCCGTTAGATAGTTTTTCAGCCCCCGGACGCCTTTCGCCACAGAGGCTGGATTGAGCTGCATCCCCGATCCTAGCTCCAGCGTGTAGGCTTCGACGTCAAAGCGCAGGGGTTTGCCCAAAATGGCCAGGTATTTTTCTAAGGCCAGCCACGGTTTGATCAACGCTTCGTCAAACGCATCGCCGTCATACTCGTCTAACAAAACGACCGTTTCGAGCAAAAACAACGTGGCACTGGCGGCGCGATCGCGAAAATAGTAAACATAATCCAAGCCCTGATCGCTCGACGTGTGCAGATCAATCACATAGTCTGCATCCAGGCAAAGGGATTGCAGGCAAAAACGATATTTTTCATCTTGGGGCACCCCGGCGGGAGAATGAATTTGGTCAGCTAGCTGGGCAAACCGCGTCAGAATCGTTTGGCGATAGGTTTGTTGAATCGTGTCGAGGTCGCTATCTAGATGGGTTTTGGCAAAGGCCAAAATATCATCTCCTTGAGTTTCGTAGTCCCAAAAAATCCGGTTCCAGTCTCTACCGTCGTAGGGATTAAACCGTCCTGGCGCATAGTGATGCGATCGCACATTCACGCCCATCGGATTGCACATTGGCACCAGCCACAGTTCCCCCGTGAGCTTGTCGGGTGCCAAGCCCTGGAGCAGCGTCATCAGCTCTGCAATTACCGCATTGCCAGCAAGTTCGCCACCGTGGAGGTTGGCCTGGATATATGCCTTCTTACCGGGCTTGGCTCCCACAAACTTATAAACTTGCAACGTCAGGCGATCGCCCGAGGCCAATTGCAGCAGCGGTAGAGTCTCAATGACTGGAATCACTAATCGGTCTCCCTATAGGCAAGCACTACCAATTTTTGCATGCATCACAGCAATCGCTACAGAGTACGCCTAGCGTTTATAGTCGGAAAATCCGGAATAATTTGAGAAACTTTTGGCCAGCCCTCACGTCTTGAAATGTGGGTCTTGAAATGTGAGTAATAGAATAGCCGTTCAATCCAAAATATTAGATTTTATTTAACTGACATCCCCTACCGATCCCAATCATTTGCCTACGTCCCCCTATCTCCGAGTGAGGAAAATAAAGATGAATCCTTCTTCCCTGATTACCCTTGCCGCCACCCTAGCCTTAGCAGCAGGTTTTGCAACTCCGCTTCAATCGGCACAGGCGGCTGAACGCCCGAGTTCCGTCGCTCAATCACTTGAACTGCAACCGCTGCGCTCTGGTAGTCTGCAGCTCGATACCCGGCTGGCGCAGTTGGAGGAATTTGACTTTGGTGATTATGATAGTAGCGATCGCAATGACCGCAACGACCGCAATGACCGCAACGATCGCAATGACCGCAATGACCGCAACAACAACGATCGTTGGAATAACAGCGATCGCGAAGGCAATAGCGATCGGTGGACAACGGACGATCGTCGCGACAATGGCGCAAATCGCGACAATAGCGATCGCTGGGATCGCAACGACGACAATGATAACGATCGCTGGGATCGCAATGACGACAATGATAACGATCGCTGGGACAACAACGATAATCAGAGCAACCGCAACGGCTGCTATCGGGCGTATGTCAATCGGGGTGGCGTCTCTGAGCGCAGTGAAGCTGAGGTGATTGCCCGAGAATTTCTAGGCTGTCGCTTAGGCATTGAACCCTATTCCCGCACGGTTCAAATTGTGGGAGTTGGCAGCGATCGCCGCAACTGGGTGGTACGCGGCAAAGTAGACGGGGAGTTCTTTAGGATTGACATTGACTCGGATGATGCAGAAGTTGTGAACTTCGACCCGCCGAATGGCCGGAATGACAATAACGACGATGATGATCAAAACGTGATTTTCTTCTAATGTGACTTTTTGCTAAAGTTTGCAGGTAACTACTCAGTCTGCCCTCACCCTAAATCCCTCTCCCAAGTGGGGAGAGGGACTTTGAACGGGTTCGGTTCCCCTTCTCCCTCCTTGGGAGAAGGGGCTAGGGGATGAGGGCTGTCTATAGCCTGAGTAGTT
>CASBQJ010000493.1 GCA_949127705.1 Synechococcales cyanobacterium PMM_0085 | reverse complement strand
GTGAGTACCAGCCAGCTCCCCCCCAACGAAACTGCCGACACCCCAGAACAAAGTGCCGTGCTTTTGACCAACAGCTTTACGGTAATTGCAGACCCAACTCAGCCCGGAGCCTGTGAACTTCTGCCCGAAAGTGTGAATTTCTTGGGGGCGACAGTGGCGGTGCAGGTCACTGTCGAGCCAGATGGACAAGTTACTGAAGCCCCGATCCGGCAAAGCTCTGGCAGCACAGAATATGATAATTTGGCTTCCTGTTTGGTCAAACAAAACCTGAGGTTTACGCCTGCATCCACGGCTGGGATAGTAACCCCCAGCAGCAATCTGGTGGTATCGATCACAGTCGTTGATTCTAACTAAACCCCTAGTCCAAAATTAATTTTGAGTTTTGAATGGTGTCGCGGCCATTTCAGTCGCGGGTGTTGCTACGGCTGCGATCGCGGCTCCCTTGCTGACGTTCGTAGAGCGTATCGCGCAGATCGGCCTCTACTAGGTCAATGTTGGGCTCATCATTTTTCGCCAGCGCATCCCGCCCTGGGTTTTCAGGACGTCGGCCACCTGTTGACGCCGCTCTCGTAATAGTAGAGGCCATCGTTCCCGACTTGAATTCACAAGCTATCTGTCGTATTTTTACTCTTTTTGCATATATTTCCTGAAAGCAAGAACTTCTTTCAACATGAGCTGGCGTTTGTCTTGAAGCTGTCTTCAAAAATAGATGTGGGAGTTGAAGATTGTGTAAACCAAGGGACTACTAACTTTGTCGTTTGGTGGAATTTTGCTAAATTACTAGTCAAATCTGTAAAAATACAGAAGTTTTCAGGCTGTTTCCCTCTCTAGAGTGACCTAACAGCCGTTATCGCTGACTCTAGAGGGAAGCATGTTAGCCCGTAAAACAATTTAGTCTGCTGATTCGGGCAGCAGTAGACGCTTAGATAGCTAGGTAAATTTAGATAGCTTAGGTAAATTTAGATAGCTTAGGTAAATTTAGATAGCTTAGGTAAATTTAGATAGCTTAGTTGGATTAGATAAATTAGCCTTAGATAGTTTAGCTCTGGTGGATTTTCAATACTTAACTCAAGTAGGCACTATGCGAATTCTTGTGACTGGTGGTGCGGGGTTTGTTGGCTCTCACCTGATCGATAGACTGATGGAGGAAGGGCACGAGGTTATCTGTGTGGATAACTTTTATACGGGGAACAAGCGCAATATCCTCCAGTGGATTAACCATCCTCGGTTTGAAGTAATCCGGCATGACATTACTGACCCAATTCGGCTTGAAGTAGACCAGATTTATCACCTTGCTTGCCCTGCTTCGCCTGTCCACTACCAGTACAACCCCGTCAAAACGATCAAGACCAACGTGATGGGTACCCTGAATATGCTGGGTTTGGCAAAACGGGTCAAGGCTCGGTTTTTGCTGGCTTCTACGTCTGAAGTGTACGGCGATCCAGAAATTCATCCTCAGACCGAAGATTATCGGGGTAACGTTAATCCAATTGGGATTCGCAGTTGCTACGACGAAGGCAAACGGGTAGCCGAAACGTTGGCATTTGATTATCATCGCCAAAGTGACGTAGACATCCGTGTGGCTCGTATTTTTAACACATACGGTCCTCGGATGTTAGAAAATGATGGGCGGGTGGTCAGCAATTTGGTCGTGCAAGCGCTGAAAGGGCAACCGCTGACAGTTTATGGAGATGGCTCCCAAACGCGCAGTTTTTGCTACGTTTCAGATCTGGTAGACGGGCTGATTCGGCTGATGAATGGTGACCATATTGGTCCTGTAAATTTGGGTAACCCCGAGGAATATACAATTTTACAGCTGGCAGAAACGGTGCAAAAGATGGTGGATCCGGATGCTAAGGTCAGATTTGAACCATTGCCTCAAGATGATCCACGTCGCCGTCAACCCGATATTACGCGGGCACGGACTTGGCTAGGCTGGCAACCAACGGTTCCTTTATCTCAGGGGCTGAGGATCACGATTGACGATTTTCAATCTCGTGTGGGCGATCGCCCTGCCAAAACGTCGTCGGCGGCTGTCCCTTCCATCTAATCGGCTAGAGTTGAGCGATTATCTCGATTCTAGGGATTTATTAGTCAAACTGAGGACGCTATATGCTCTTAGGAGCATATAGCGGGTGCTGAAGTTAGCGATGACGTTGGCGGTTGAAGCGGGACAGCCAATCTAGCTGCCAGAGCAGCACTAGAGTGAGTGCAAACAGTGCATTATCATCAATGAGGTTAACGATTCCATGCGTGTATGTGTCATCGGTACAGGTTATGTAGGTTTGGTCACTGGCGTCTGCCTAGCCCACATTGGCCATCATGTGATCTGCGTAGATAACAATGAAGAAAAGGTCAAGCTGATGAAGTCTGGGCAGTCGCCCATCTTCGAACCTGGGCTGTCTGAACTGATGCAATCCTGCATCCAAGAGGGGCAAATTGAGTTCACCACCGACTTGGGTGCTGGAGTCACACATGGCGAAGTGCTGTTCATTGCGGTAGGTACCCCGCCTCTGCCGACGGGCGAGAGCGACACCCGATATGTGGAAGCGGTGGCTCGGGGCATTGGGTCTCATCTTGACGGCGGCTACAAGGTGATTGTGAACAAGTCTACCGTGCCAATTGGCTCGGGTGACTGGGTGCGGATGATTGTGATGGATGGGGTTGCAGAGCGGCAAACGGCCATGGTATCTAGCGGTAGTGTGGCTACTGCACCCAATGACACCGAGTTTGATGTGGTCAGCAATCCTGAATTTCTCCGCGAAGGGTCGGCGATGTTTGATACGTTCAACCCTGACCGGATTGTGTTAGGCAGCACCTCACCTCGGGCGATCGCCGCCATGAAGGAACTGTATGCTCCAATCGTGTCTCGCCAGTTTGCTGACGATAAGAGTGCACCCACTGTTCCTGTGGTGGTCACTGATATCAGTTCGGCAGAAATGGTGAAATATGCCTCTAACGCATTCCTAGCCACTAAAATTAGCTTTATTAACGAGGTTGCCAACATTTGCGATCGCGTGGGTGCCGATGTCACTCAAGTCGCGAAAGGCATTGGTCTGGACTCTCGTATTGGCAGCAAATTTCTGCAAGCGGGAATTGGCTGGGGCGGGTCTTGCTTTCCGAAAGACGTGTCTGCTCTGATTCACACCGCCGACGACTATGGCTATGAAGCTCAGTTGCTGAAGGCTGCTGTCTCGGTGAATCAGCGGCAGCGCTTGATTACGATTGAAAAGCTTCAGCAGGTGCTGAAGATTCTCAAGGGTAAAACGGTCGGGTTGTTGGGTCTCACCTTTAAGCCCGACACCGATGACATGCGCGATGCCCCTGCCCTCGATTTAATCGAGCATCTGAGTCGGCTGGGTACCAAAGTGAAGGCGTATGACCCACTGGTGTCGCAAACTGGGATGCGTCACGGCCTATCGAATGTGATTGTGGAAACTGACCCCGAGCGCTTGGCTGATGGTTGCGATGCCCTGGTACTCGTGACCGATTGGGAGCAGTTCCGCACGTTAGACTATGCCAAGATGTCTACCTTAATGAACCACCCTGTCATCATCGACGGGCGTAACTTCTTAGACCAAGCTGCTCTAGAAGGGCTAGGGTTCCGCTATGTGGGCATCGGTCGCTAACAGGTTTCGGCTAGAGATGAGTCGCTGACCACTCGGTGAGTAGGCATTTGCCTATTCACCTTTTTTATCGGCGTTACGTAAATTTTTATACCGTAACGCCAGGAAGCGTCCCGGTTCCCTTAAAAGAAAGTGAGGAATGCGATCGCTTTCGGCTACATCCTGCACAATAGATTAAAGATCAACCCAAGAGTGAGATCATGTTTCGAGCCGACGAAGGCTGTTCACGGGTCGAACATGACTAGCGAGTGCAGGATGTTGCCTTATGTCTCACGATCCATCTCACGATCCGTTGACCTACCCGGTTGAACCGCAACGGTGCAAGGTGATTACGACCCATGATCACGTGCAAATTGCGTTGGCGATCGCCGACGCCCATGCTCTCAAGTCTTTACTGGTGGACTGTACGCCACCCCTAGCCCGCGCTCACCACATTGGTGCCATTACCTCCAAAATTGGCATTCCTGTAGAATCACGCAAAACCGTGGATGGGGTGATTCAGTTTGAATCATTGAACTGTGTCTTAGTTACGTCTCCAGCCGAAATTGAAGACAGGGTTGCGGCTACGACCGAACCCCAACTGCGTCAGCGAGAGTATCTAAAATTAACGCGCTGCGAATCCGAACTGCAAACGCTGGGTCATGCCCTGACGCTGGCGCAGACCCTAGCAATCTTGACACAAGCTGGTTTCTCAGACGAGCAAATTGACAAGATTGTGAATTTACCGAATGACGCTTGGCATAAATCCTGGTGGTATGACCTAGACAAGGAAGGCAATTTCACCGTGCCCTTTTTGCGGATGATGCGCACATTGCGCTACCCTGACGGCACCTTCACCCTGCAATATCGAGACCACTTTGCGCAAGATAAACCTCGCTGTTTTACCAGCCAAGAGCACAACGTGATGATCGAAATTCGCACAGAAGCGCAGACGTTTCACAAAACTTTAGAGCGGATCAATATTTCTCGGGTGCAGTTGGGGATTGAAAAGGCATTACTCATTTGCGACAGCATTTCCGAACTGGAAGCCCGAGGGTTCATCAGTCAAGGGATTAGTATCTATGCGACGCAAAACTCTGTGGCCCTATCTACCCAGTCAGACTGTACCGTTTGCGCCAATTATGATTGTCCAATGCATGGTAAAAGCGATTCGCCAGTGCTGACCTGCCGTCAATTTTGTTTTGATGCCAGCCTCTCGTGATGCATGAGGCTACTCGCGGGGAGAACCTGTTTTGACCACGTCCTTCTCCTCTGAGACCGATCTTGGGCTAACGGGTTCTAAGTCTGAGCCTGACCAGCGGCCAAATAGCTCATGCAAAAGCAAGTAAAAGCACGGAATAATAAATAGGGTAAGCACCGTAGCCAGGGCTAACCCAGAAAATACGACAATGCCTAAGGGCTGCAAGAATTCTCCACCTTGACCCAAGCCCAATGCCAGCGGGAACATCCCCAACACGGTGGTAATGGTGGTCATGAGAATGGCGCGCAGTCGTTGGGGTGCGGCTTGCAAAATCGCAATGCGGCGATCGCATCCGTCTCGCTCCCGAATTTGATTGGCCAACTCGATCATGATAATGGCATTGTTGACCACAATCCCCACCAGCAGCACCGCACCGACAATCACCGTGGCCCCGATCGCCGTTTGAGTCAGAAACAGTCCCCAAATGCCGCCTGCTAGGGCTAACGGCAGCGTAAACATAATCACCAGCGGATCGACCAGCGAATTAT